>CAZHIL010000151.1:0-2072 GCA_964532985.1 uncultured Albidovulum sp.
GTGCTCTACCAGCTGAGCTACACCCCTTCGGTTAGAATAATAGAAGATAGGTATCAAATGTTAAAGTTTAAGGGTCCTCATAGAACTTGAGTCAATGAGGATTATTAAATTCATGAATATTTTCTGAAAATAATTCGATTAAGTAGTCCCGTACACCCCTTAATCTTCCCCTTGTGTAAGTGTCACAATATTTTCGAACAAGAGCGTGGGCATGATCCCATGGGTCTGGAAGTTGCTTATCTTGCAATGCGTCTGGGTAAACCTCTAGTGCCTGGTCGGACCCAGAATTAATTTTAATGCTTCTAACATCTCTTACATATGCAAGACTGAATCCAAAAGGATTCCGCCCTGCATTTGGATTGGCATTTTTTCTAGCTTTTAGATATAACAGGTTTTTAGTATCATTCAGAAGGTCATAGCGATCAACAGACGAACCATTTTTATTCTTTTGGGCCAACAACTCATCCATAGGAAAGGCTGCAGGCATATGCACTCCATTTTTTACCATCATGGGGTAAAAAAGCAATCGGGCAATTTTCTCCTTATCCGTAACAACCGGCAATCTATTCCTGATCCTAATTATAATTGTTGTTTTAAGGAAAGTAGGGCATCATAAAGTTCTTTTGGTATTTTATAGTCGTCATCCCATATATAATCATCATATCTTGTTTCATTCGGATTAACATCATTCCTAACGTGATAAGAAAGTTCTTTTTCACCTCTAACGCCTATGTCAACATAACCCATTTTTGATTTGTGGCTAAATATAAACTCACCATCGGGGTCAATTGAAATGTTAGGGTAAAGTTCTTCTCCAAATAAACGACATTCAATTAAGTATTTTGCTTCAAAAAAACCTGATATTAATCTGGATGAATCCAAATCCTGGTATACAAGTTTTGCATGGATGTACGCTGTCCTTAACTCATCAATTAGCCTACTTTCGGTATTTGCTATTTGAAATTGAAAATAAAACGTGCCATCACATACATGATCAGTCGGTTGATTTTGGGAAACATACCCAGCTATCGTCGGAAAATCGTATGTGGATACATTTTCTCTGATATTAATAAATGTGGAATCAAGCATCATAATATTAATCTTTCAGACCCATTTTGAGAAGTAACCCATCACACAGGAGATTTTTAAGAAGCTCTTTATTTCGGTCATGAAAAACAGAAAAAATATTTTCATACTTTGATCGACCTTCCCCACTCAGTAAATCCCTAACATCTAGCTGGCTAAAAAGGTGCGAATGAAGGTTATTAATACTAGCAAGAACCCACTCATTTTCTATCCAACTTTTACCATCTAAACGTACTAAAACTTGATCAGGATCATCTAGATTATCAAACCAACCCTGACTGAAGTCCCATCTAGGATCCATTAATTTAAGAATATGACTCGCAATAAAGGTATTCTCCTTAAATATTTTTGGTGGAATTAGTATCTGATCACTCTTCTTGGCTCTAAATGTATCAGTTATACTATATTCTACAGAATGAATTTGTTTATACGGATCAATGCATTCGAGGAGTATTTCAAGTTTTTGTTTTCCCTGGGGCCAAACTTCCTCCCATTTTGTATATTTTCTACACGATACGATAATTCTATTATTACCAAACGAACCACTCCACTGGGGCTTTCCATCATTTCCAAAATAATTTAGGTACTTAACAGGTACAGGTTGAGGAAGAGAGGGAGGGGAAGGATGGTTACCAATTGCAATCTCGAAAACTTCAGGACTACTAATTGCTGGAAACTGCTCTTTTATTCGACTTTGTTGTTCATCGAAACGCCGGACATCAGCATGGTCTATTGGCACGCTCAAATTGATGATAAAATTTGCTACCTCAATTGCATGCTGCTCTGCATAAAGTTGTATTAAATTGAAATTTTTTTCTGCCATTAAAACCTATCTAAAATCCTAGCTAGTGCCCGTCCAGAAAATACCCGATTTTTTACAAATTACCAGCAATCCAGGCAACAGGATCACTCCCGATTTACCAATAATGGCTGAGCGGGAACGGTTTTTCCACAGGAAAACCTCAAGACCGCGGGAGTTTTCCCCG
>CAZHIL010000152.1:0-4739 GCA_964532985.1 uncultured Albidovulum sp.
CCTTTTGCTGAGGGAGCGAAACAATGAGCAATCATGGTTCAATGCCGTAGAAGCCCAAATGGCTAGTTTGACAGTACAAATTACCAAACATCGTCTGGCGACCTTGGAACACCTCAATCATTTTCAATCCTTCAACTCGACCCTTTTTCCAGCTGCCAATCTAACCCTATTACACACCGAGCCTAAAAACGAAGAACTGGACCTGACCGATGAAGATGTCATGAGGGAATGGTGGGCAAGGAACAGAAACAGGGATTTAGCCATCGGCAAGACGTTGGAGGGGCCTCACAAGGCTGATTTGAAGGTTGTTCACTCACTTTCCGGTAGGCCTGCCCAATCCTGCTCTACCGGTGAGCAGAAACTCGTTCTTCTTTCAATTGTAATCGGGAATGCTAGGGCCATTGCCGAAACCTTTGGCAAGCCACCCATATTGCTGTTTGATGAAGTGGTGGCTCACCTTGATCCCAAGCATAGAGCTGTTCTGATTGCTGAAATTGCCAACCTGCAATCTCAAATATTCATGACTGGAACTGAGGCTGATCTGTTTCCGGAAGTCGGACCTGATGCCTATT
Source organism: uncultured Albidovulum sp. (assembly GCA_964532985.1). Lineage (GTDB taxonomy): Bacteria > Pseudomonadota > Alphaproteobacteria > Rhodobacterales > Rhodobacteraceae > MPNP01. Next base: position 573 of record CAZHIL010000152.1, read on the forward strand.
TTATCAACACAAGGGATCTGATAAAAAACTGACCGGAAGAATCCAATCAGTTTCCCATAATTGTTACTGAAACATGAAAATTATAAATTCTTGAAATATACCGAACGTTAAATCTACTCGAAAGGAGGTTGACGTACCGTTCTGGCAACAAACAAACCAATTACCTCAATATCTGGAATGATCCTCTGTATGGAAATCTTTATACCTTTAAAATGACTACCGGTAGTCAAGACATCATCAACAATAATTGCTCTTGCGGTATTATCTGGAATCATGTTTGCGTCAACCGAATAATTGTCCGCCCTTTGTTCGGGTTTTAGTCTTTGTTTGGGAGTGTGGTGGTCAGCTTCTCTATTTTTCTTTTGGGTAATACAGTTGCAAATATTTGTATTTGTACGGGAAATTTTCTTTGCACTATTCAAGGCATCTTCAATTCTTGAATCATAGTTTGGATCGGTTTTGATTTTTGAAGGAGGTGTAGGAACCCATATCCAGTTACTTTTACTATGTTTCATTAATGGGGCTATTAATTTTCCAACTTTTTCTATTGCCTCATTCCTGTATCTCCACTCGGGGGTATCCATTTTAGATATGCCCTTTTTTTAAGTTGCTGATGAGGCTATTTGTGGCGCTGAATTCCCAACCCGCATTGGCAGTGTATTCTCCAAAATAGAAACATTTGTCACCTACCCGAAGATGGGAATGATCTACCATACTCACTTCATCAATTTTGCTAAGGCGAGGATTTAGGGACAAAGGACTTCCCTGATTTCGTCATAATTTCTTACTCTTAATGCTCCCAATTTGGCGAATTTCCTTGGCCAAGTGAGATTTGGGTTCCGAAAACAGTTGTCCAGAATGAACAATTTCCTTTTTTGTGCTATTGCAGCACGTGCCTGAACCAAAGTACCGGAAGTTTCCCCGGCTTCTACAATTATTGTAGCTTGGGACATGGCTGACATGAGTTTGTTCCTTTCAGGAAAAAACCATTTGTTTTGTCTAGGGTTTTGCTTGGAATATCTGACAAATGGGACCTGACTGACAATCAAGAAATTATTCCTTAGATGTTCTTGCAGTTTTTTATTTTCTCTAGGGTAATTTTCTGACAAGGGCGTACCAATTACAGCCATGGTTCTTCCATTGTTATCCAAAGCGGTTAAGTGGGCTTCGGTATCAATTCCCTTTGCCAAACCCGAGATGATCGTGAAATCATCTTTGATCAGGTGCTTTACTAGCTTTCGGGCCCTCCGTTTGCCTTCCTCACTGGGTTGTCTGGTTCCAACTATTGCCACAGATGGGGAACTGGCAAGTTCCCAGTTTCCTTGAAAGTATAATAACTCTACAGGATGTTCAGCATCCCTGAGTTTTTCGGGATAATCAAGCGTTCCATGAATCCTGATACCAAACCTGCCTATTTCTGCTTTGTTTGCTATTGATAGTGCTTTGGTTTCATATTCCTCAGCTATTTCACTATCAACGAAATCGGAGGGGACAGAATGAGGTGAGAGTTGGAATTTCCTGGCAAGGCTTTTAAAGCTCGCACCCCATTTGTCCCACAAAGCTTCATAAGCTCCCATTTCCATCCTAGGGCTGATGTAGGGAAGGAAATCATCTAACAAGGAGTTTTGGTTCACAATATCACGAAATTAAATTTACTTTTCAGATACCAAGTTTTTGATTTATTGTACCACTATATTTATTTGGTATTCATGATCAAGCCATGGTGGGATCTGATCATGAGTCATGGTAATAATCGATTTAGGGTGCAAGTCACCAAGCCTATACCAATATAAATTACTAAATATTTACAATCGGTTCTGGAATTCATTGTCTAGAGTTGCCGCAAAACCCCGTTGGTAGCCTTGGTCACGCGTTGTTCTATATCATTGGTTAACTGGCTAATGAAATTTTCCTGATCCTTGGATTCTTCGGGATAGAATTTAATCCTGAAGGCAAGTGATTTATGGCCACTGGAAAACTGCTTTTCAGCTTGCGGGCCACTGAATTCATCAAAGATATGAACGGAATGGATTTGGTTGCGAAATGAAGAACCATTGATCGCTTTAGTAATGGCTGAAGCTTCAACCTGATCGACCACAATAAATGAAAAGTCCCTCTCGATGGGTTGGAGATCATTGATCCTGATTGGATCTCTGGTTATTTTGGATTTCCTGGGGAAAGGTATTTTCTCGAGGAGAAGCGAAAAGCATACCACCTTGCCACTGATTTTTAGTTTTCTCTTGACCTTTGGATGGAGTTCACCATACCATCCCAGAGGATCACCAGGCTTCAGAAAGATACCCCCTGTTCTGGCTGGATGATGCCCGGCTTGCTGATGCCTTTCCAATCGAAACCGTGTTCCCTTTCCAATCGCATTGAGCAGTAGCTCCAAATCCGCCTTGGCATCAAACAAATCCACATCCCTGTTCTGGGCATGAGGAGAAAGGGCATCTACCGACCCTACCAAAACGCCACATACCTGAATATTTTGCTGCTCTGGGTCTGGACCATGAAATACCGGTCCGATTTCAAACAGGGCCAAATCATTGCTTCCCCGAGCCTGGTTCTTGACCACAGCTTTCAAAAGACCAGGTAGTAGATCTGGACGCATGACATCCATTTCTGATGATATCGGATTTTCGAGGTCTACAAGTGGTGTACTCCCTTGAAAATATTCAGCTGTTTCACGATCGACGAAGGAATAGGTTACACATTCATTATAGCCCAAATTAGCCATGGTTCTGCGGGCAATCTGCTCACGTTTCTGCAATTGGGTCAGGGTGGAACTGGTAATTTTAATTGTCGGTGAGGGGAGAGGTGAACCCTTGAGTCTAGTAAGAGAAGCCAATCTTCCAATCTCTTCGACTAGATCAATTTCACCACCAATATCTGGTCTCCAGCTTGGTACTTCGGCCTTTATGAAATCACCATCCAGAACGGGTTTGAACCCAAGCTTTTCTAGAAATTCAATTTGATCGGTAATATCAATTCCCATGCCAATCAGCTTTTCGGTACGATCCTTGTGAATTCTGAGACTTCTCGCAACAGTGGGTTCCTTGCCATCGTATATGATATCGGATGGAACACCTCCACAAAGATCAATAATCATCCTTGTTGCCAAATCCAGACCGACTTGGGTAAACGCGGGGTCCACTCCTCTTTCAAACCTGTATCTAGCATCCGAGGTAATTTTCAATTTCCGGCCTGTTTCGGCAACCAGTACTGGGTCCCAAAGGGCACTCTCGATAAATACGTTGACAGTGTTGTCAGTACATCCTGTTGCCTCACCACCCATCAGACCTGCAATACTTTCCGGACCCTCATCATCAGAAATAATCATCATTCCCTTTTGGAATTCATGGGTTTCACCATCGAGGGCGGTGATGGTTTCGCCACCTTTGGCAAAATGAATTCTCAGATTACCCTGAACCTTGTCGGCATCAAAGGCATGGAGTGGACGATTGTGTTCATAAGTGATGTAGTTGGTAATATCCACCAATATTGAAATCGGTCGCAATCCGATTGCCTTCAAGCGCTTTTGCAACCACTGGGGTGAAGGACCATTCTTCACTCCCCGGATCATTCGACCCAAGAATAATGGACATCCTGTGATCTGAGTATCATTATCGATATTGATACCGATGGGAGATTGAAATTCACCATTGATGGTGGGAAAATCTACCTCCTTGAGTGTACCCAGTCCACGTGCTGCCAAGTCCCGGGCAATACCCCTTATACCAAGGGCATCGGGTCGGTTGGGGGTAACAGCAATTTCAATGACGGTTTCATTCAAGCCGAAGATATCAGAGAATTTTGCTCCTAGAGGAGTATCAGATGGCAAGTCAATTATTCCGTCATGCTCATCTGAGAGTTCCATTTCCCTTTCCGAACAAAGCATGCCAAAACTTTCTACACCACGGATAACTCCCTTTTTCAATTCAATACCTGAACCGGGAATAAAGGAGCCTAGGGGTGCATAAATGCCAATCAGGCCTGTTCGGGCATTGGGTGCACCACAAACTGCCTGGACCAATTCAGTTTTGCCATTGGGTCCATCAGGCCAAACTTCCAGTGTACAGACCTTGAGCCGGTCAGCATTCGGGTGCTGTTTTGCTTCCTGGACCTTACAAACGGTAAAGTCCTTGTACACATCGCCTGGATTCTCGA
>CAZHIL010000153.1:0-2963 GCA_964532985.1 uncultured Albidovulum sp.
CTTGTTACCATGGGAGGCATGGTGGAAAATGCCTTGAGACTCACCAATAAATCTCTGAAAAAAAGAGATTCTCGGATTGCCGAAGAAGTTGTGGCTGGCGATGATGAAATCGATCTCATGGAAGAGGAAATTACCAATTCAGCCATTGAGCTTCTGGCCTTGTGGCAACCTCAGGCAAAGGACCTAAGGACCATTGTTGTCATTATGAAAATTGCAACAAATCTTGAGAGAATAGGGGACTATGCAAAGAACATTGCCAAAAGGATTGATGAAGTACTCAATTATGATGGTAAGGAAAAATTGGCAATCGGTTCGGTCAGAAGACTTACCAAGGCTGTACAAGTTCAAATAAAGGAAACATTGGATTCATTTATCCAGCAGGACATAGAGAAAGCGGAATCAATCATTATCAAGGATGAAGACATAGATCAGATGTACAACTCGCTTTTCCGTGAACATCTGACATTCATGATGGAAGATGCCCGTAATATTTCCACTACAATGCATTTGCTGTTTATTGCAAAAAACCTGGAAAGAATAGGCGATCATTCAACCGGAATAGCCGAGCAGATTATTTTTCTGGTTTCCGGCAAACTACCTAAGGACAATCGTTCAAAGCTGGTTACAACCTCCTTTGATGAACTTGCAGAAAATCAGGATGATTAATGGAAAAGAACCTTCCGGTAGTTTTGATCGCTGAGGATGACCAATCTCATATGGAACTGCTTTCCTACAACCTTGAGAACTCCGGGTTCAAGGTCATAAAGGCATCAAACGGGCGTGATGCCCTGGATATGACAAAGGAATTCAAACCTGACATTGTATTACTAGACTGGATGTTGCCCAAACTGTCCGGTATAGAAGTGTGTACCTATTTGAGAGCATCACAGTACTTACAGGACATACCCGTCATTATCGTCTCGGCACGTGAAGATGAGGAAGACAGGGTGCATGGTCTTGAGATCGGTGCCGATGATTATATCGTCAAGCCATTCTCTGTTTCGGAATTGCTTGCGAGGGTAAAGGCAAACTTACGGCGAACAAGACCAAGTTCAGTTGGACAAAAGCTTGTATACAAGGACATCATACTTGATTCAGAACAGTTCAAGGTTTACCGCGATGGTAAGTTGTTGAAACTTGGTCCCACGGAATTCAATCTCCTAGCTACCTTCATCGAGAAACCAGGGAGGGTCTGGTCCCGTGATCAGTTACTCAATCGAATCTGGGGTAGGGATATCTATGTGGAAATCAGGACGGTTGATGTACATATCGGCCGTTTGAGGAAAGCTTTGTGCCAATATGGTGGAGAGGATTACCTAAGGACTGTTCGAGGTACTGGATACGCCCTAGGATAGAAGAGCCTGTTCCATTTGTCAAAAAATGTAGTTAATTCAATACAATTCCAGATAAAAACCATTTTTGGCTCCAGCTCAGTTATAAATATCAGGGAAAGCAGCATCATTTTTATTGTTTTTATGACTTATGATTCAGGCTCTTAGGGTTACACCGCGAATCGTGAAAAATACACTCTAAAGACTGGCCTTCAGTCCCGGTGAACTTGTTGGGCGAATAATTCTCCTCCCATGAGAAACTCCGTAATACTATCTGGAGCCGCCAAATCGATGATTTACCCTACATCTCAGGGTTAAATGAAATTTTTCATGGCGGTTTTGGTACCCATGTTAGGTTAAGGCCAATTTTTTGTAAATTTTTTCTTAACGTTTTGATTGGAAATATCTATTCTCTCCATTGGAGGCTCAGCCATAGGATGGGTGGAAACATCTCATTACTTGGTGTACTGCCTCTTTTTTTGTTCCACCTATCGGCCAGCTTTATAAGGATTTGGAACGAATGAAATACCAAAGGTTTCAAAACCCTGGTCATGGTCTTGTTTCTTGTATTGCAACCTGTTTAATCCTGCCCCAAACATATCCGCTATTTCGGGACGGGTTTCGGCGTCCATACCTCAATTAGGTAAACGAAAACCCCAATTGATTGCGTATATACACAAATCTGCCACCTGAACGGCTACGGCCATGTCGGATGATACAAAGAATAGAGACGGAACAATTAAATTTGCAAATTTGCGTCCTCTTACCGTTTTCGTGAAATAGTTTTCCATTAGTGTCACGAATCGCCGATCCAGATTTTTTATTTCTCTCTTGACTTACAGCCGTTTCTTGATACTCACCCAAGTGTTTCCACACAGGTCTGTCGGTATAGAAATATGCAAGAAAACCTAGACCTTTTTCATTTCTGGTTCCGCTGTAGAAACCATTTAATCAGTTTACACTGATCAATTCACGCCGCCTGACAAGAAATTCCCTGTAATTGATTATATTTCTTCCCTGTGCAATGCCTGACAAAGGCAATGAACTCCACCACCACCAAGGGTAAACATCGACATATCAGGATCATAAACATCGAATCCCAATGCCCTCATTTTGCCGTTCAGCTCAGTTGCTCCAGCCATAGACAGTACTTTGTCATTACCCAATGCAACTAGATTGACACCCAGATTTTTTGCTTCACGGTATTCAACATCAACGATTTCGATACCCCATCCCTTGACAATATCCACCAACCATGGCTCCATTGCATCGACACAGGCCACTGCCAGTTTCTCGGCAAGGGGAACGATCAATCCATCCATATGGACAAATTCGCGGCTAATAGGTGCCACAATTGCTTCCCAGCCTTCTGCCTTAACATATTCGGCGACCTGTTCTGAACCTTCCTTTTCAGATCTTTCTCCGCAATAGCCAATCAGAACACGTCCAGGTTCAATGATATTGAAATCGCCTCCTTCAAAATGACCAGCAGTAGCATACTTCCAGATCGGGATATTGTTATCCTGATAGAATTTGATTGCAGTTACATAATCTGCCCGACGGCATTTCAATTGCATGTGGCAAATCAAGGCACCCCAAGGTGTCATGGCAGAACTGTCTCGTGCAAAGAAA
>CAZHIL010000154.1:0-2588 GCA_964532985.1 uncultured Albidovulum sp.
TGAATTTACTGCTCGCTTGAATTGCCTTCGGCTTTATGGCCGTCTTGTTGGAAACTGAAATAGGCTTGACTTTCAGGATATCAACTACAACAATGCAAATTGTTCAGGATATTGAATGATTGGGTACCTGAATAGTTACATTTTTTTCAGAATAAATCTGGTTGCTTGTTTCAAGTGCCCTTGGGAAGACTTCTTCCAGATAATCCAGATCAGTTTTGGTTCCGGCCGATATTCGAATACACCTATCCTGAGGTACTGCCAAGGGCATACGTACAAAGATATCTCTATTTACCAATTCTGATAGCAGTATTCTTGCAAAATTTCCATCCCGACTGGCATCAATAGCAACAAAATTTGCCCCTGAGGGCAAGGAATGCAAGCCATTTGTCGTGGCAATGCAAGCAATTCTATCCCTTGCTTCCTCTACCATTTTAAGGACTTGTGCCAGATTTTCCTGATCATCCAGTGATGTCAATGCCCCTGCCTGGGACACTCGACACATGCCGAAGTGATTACGTACACGATTAAAGGCTGAAATCACACTTTCTTCACCAAGCGCATATCCTACCCTCATGCCAGCCATGCCATAGGCTTTCGAAAAGGTTCTAAACCGTATGACCCTAGGGTCGTCTACATTCAAGGTCAATGCCGCTTCGGAAGGAGCAAATTCAATATACGCTTCGTCCAGAACCAGTAGCGTCTCTATTGGAAGTTCATCCAGCATTGCTGCAATTTCCTGCCCACTGCTCCAGGTTCCCATCGGATTATCTGGATTAGCCAGGTATACAAGGGTTGGTTTTACTTTATGGGCCATTTCAACAAGTGATTGTGGGTCCTCCCGGTCATTGACATAGGGGACCGTTATGAGTTCTCCACCATACCCGACAACATGGTAGTTGAATGTTGGATAGGCACCGAGGGAGGTAACAACCTTTTTTCCGGGTTCAATAACCATTCTGACCAAATACCCCAGCAAACCATCGATTCCTTCTCCGACCATGACATTGGAAGGTTTGATATGGTAGAAATCTGCAATAGCATGTCGAAGGTCATGATTTTCCGGATCACCATATTGCCAGCCCTCGGAAACGGTTTTCTGCATCGCCTCAATTGCCTTTGGCGAAGGGCCAAATACATTTTCGTTGGCTCCGATTCTGGCTTTAAATAACCTGCCCCTCGTTCTCTCCAATGCTTCTGGACCTACAAAAGGTACCGTTTCGGGCAAGGTATCCATCAAACCTGTAAATTGCACCACCGGGAATCCTCTACTTTCAAATCAAAAAACTGTTTGTTGATTCCTGTACGAAGACGTAATCAACCTGAATGTTGGATAATATATTTTACCATTTCAAATAGGGAAATTATAATTTCCTTTGTATGATTTTTTTCAGTAACCTTAGCTCTCTATGCAAGTGGATAATATCTTGAAATTGGGAATCTTAAAGGCCGGTCCGGTTGCACCTGAGCTATATGTAAAATATGGCGATTACGCTTCTTCCTTTGAACAACTGCTTGGGCCGGGAAACTATGAAATTGAAAGTTGGGATATTTTCGAATCCTGCTTCCCTGAATCCATTGATCAATGTGATGGATGGTTGATTTCAGGTTCCAGATATGGTGTGTATGAGGATCATCCCTGGATTCCTACCCTGACAGAATTCATTCGAAACTGCTATTCAGCTGGAATGCCCCTTGTGGGAGTATGTTTTGGTCATCAGGCCATGGCCCAGGCTTTGGGAGGAAAGGTTGAGAAATATAGTGGTGGCTGGTGTGTAGGCCGGACGGGTTATACCTTCAATGGAAAACAAATCCATTTGAATTCTTGGCATCAGGACCAGGTCGTATCCCTACCTCCAGGGGCAACAGTTTTGGGTTCCAATGATTTTTGCAAATATGCCTTTTTGAGCTACGGACCACAAACCTTCAGTCTGCAACCTCACCCTGAATTTCCCAATGACTACATAAACGGATTAATTGAATTACGTGGCAAGGGGGTTGTTCCAGCTGAATTGCTCTCCAACGCACAACAAGGTCTGAATCAAGAGATAAATTCAGAACTGATTGCAAACCACATGAAACAAGTACTTATACCAATGCCACTAAATAATGAATCATAATGGCAAGCACTATTTAAACGGAAAGTGACAATTGGGTTGAAATCATGGATCTACCGGTTATCGATTGCCTCCAGTATGGCAACTGGTCAGAGAGAATCTTTCGGCAAATGCGTGAAGGTCATGTCATGGCTGTGCATGTCACCATTTGCTACCACGAAAATTTTCGCGAAACAGTAGCGAATATCGGTACCTGGAATCGGCGATTCGCACAGTTTCCTGACCTGATCTTTCCTGTGAGGTCGGCGGTGGACATCGATGAGGCGATTGCTGGGAAACGCACGGCGATCATATTCGGCAGCCAGAACTGCTCGGTCATCGAGGACAGCATCGATCTTGTACAAATTTGCCGGGATCTCGGAATCTGTTTCATGCAGCTCACCTACAACAACCAGAGTCTGCTTGGAGGGGGATGTTTTGAGGCATGTGACTCTGGCATCACTCGGATGGGTCGGGAGGTGATTCGTGAAATGA
>CAZHIL010000155.1:0-4099 GCA_964532985.1 uncultured Albidovulum sp.
GCAGAAAGGCGATCATTCATTTGAATGACTTCCTTCTCGCTGACACTCATCATCTCGGCAATTTTTTGAATTTCTTTCGGCTTGAGGTTGTTACTGTCAACGACACCAATCAATTCCCGTGCCTTGCGAAGATTGAAAAACAGTTTCTTTTGGGAAGTTGTTGTACCGAGTTTGACCAAGCTCCAAGTTCGTAGGATAAAATCCTGTACCTGGGCCCTGATCCACCAACCGGCATAAGTAGCCAAACGGAAACCCTTTTCCGGATCGAATCGTTTTACAGCTTGCATAAGTCCAATGTTGGCTTCCGAGATCAGATCCACCAGTGGCAACCCATACCCTCTGTAATTCAGGGCAATTTTTGAGGCCAGCCTCAAATGTGAAGTCACCAGCTTGTGGGCTGAATTGATATCACCTTCATCAATCAATGCCTTTGCCAACTTATACTCTTCCTCATGCGTCAACATGGGATATTTATGTACCTCAACCAGATATTGACGAAGGCCACTATCCTGAGAAGGTACGGGTAAACTTTTATAGGTCGCCATTGTCTTACTGCCCTAAATTTAAATCAATAAAATTTCCAAAAATTCAAAAACGAAGCATGCGCCAATCCTTGTCGGAAAGGCTTGCTATGTGTAAATTAAATCGAATGCTGCACTATAGCAAAAATTTCATTTCAAGGCAAGATTTTTTTTTGCAGGAGAGAAGGATTATTCTTTGTGTTGTATATTTGCAACAATAGTTTTCACTGAAGAATTGAGCTTTTTCGAAATACAAAACCCTTTTGACTAAAGTATCTAGATCAATAAGGATATTTCGGAATAGAAATTGAGGAGAAACTGATGAGTTCAGTAAAATCACCTGAAATGACCGGTGGGTGTCTTTGTGGTGGGGTAAGGTATCGTATTACTGGGCCAGTAAGACCCATAAGATATTGCCATTGCAGTCAGTGTCGTCGTACCAGCGGGCATTTCGTAGCCGCAACTGCCGTCAATACGGAGGAATTGATTTTTGAAACCAATAAAAGTCTTACCTGGTTTGATTCCTCAGAATTTGCTTCAAGAGGATTCTGTGTTCGTTGCGGGTCTAGTCTTTTCTGGAAATCAAAGAACAGAGAAACCATCAGCATCATGGCTGGCACACTTGATCACTCGCATGGGCTTGAGTTGGCCGATCATATCTTTGTCAACGACAAGGCTGACTATTACGAACTAACGGATGATCTGCCAAAAATACCACAAGCCAGCTCAAGCCAAGCTTGAAATTCTCCATTGAGGCAAGTCAAGTTGTCTATCCAGAATTCGAAAAGCATTGTATAGTAAATGCCCTTGGTTTAAGTCTGGGCATTTTCCCAGTAAATCTTGTTGAAGATCAATATGCTTGCCAACTTCTCAATTTCGTACCTTGGGTAGATAATTATATAATCTCCCAAATTGATATTGTGAAGAAATCACATGATGAAGGTACTTCTCAATCGGATGTGCAACTGTTCAAAACCCCTGTGATGAAGTAGCAATTCAGAAAGGAAACCTACCAATGCAATGGCATTAAGGTTGCTTCCACGGCAATCGCACTTGAATTTTTTCAGTTTCAGCCATGTTGTACTTCACCCCCTACATGATTTCCAGCAGGATATCATTGCCCCAGCTGACCCGTTTCAACTTGCAACGCATTGAGGTCCTTTTCCTTTCCATCATTCCCCTTACTGGTACGCTGCTGGTCCTGGGGTCTTCACCCTCCCCCGAAAAATTATGTGAAATCCTGCATTGTCCTGCCTCAAATAATTGTATTTTTTTGACAGATTCACAGAAAATACGATAAATAACAATTGGATTTTTCAAGTGCGATAGTCCTGGGTTGCAAATTGTTCATATACGGTGCTTTGATCTTTTGCCCGTGACTCTGAGCACTGTCAAATTGCCATATAATCATATACTGGAACCTTGTCCGACATAGTATTTGAAATTCTTATATCCCATGAATTATAATTCAGATGCTGAGAAAGTAATATTTTGCCCAACCCTAAGTAATTTAAAATGAAAAGCAAAATTCATCATTCAGGTAATTGGAGAGCTAAAAGCGTTTCAATTGTTAGCCTTGGTCTTTTGCTATGGTTCTTTGTTGGCTTGGCTGCGGAATCACAGGACTTTGATGTTGGTCTGATGGCATATGAGGAAGGGGATTACACGACCGCACTGCAAAAATTCAAATCACTTGCAAAGAGTGGCGATATCCGTGCTCAATATTACCTTGGCGAGATGTATCGTCGAGGAGATAGTGTCACAAAGGATTATCGTGAAGCTGTGAATTGGTGGCGATTGGCAGCAGTTCAAGGGGATATCTGGGCTCAGTACATGCTTGGTGTCACCCATTACTATGGTGCTGATGGTGTTCCAGCTGATCACATTGTTGCTCTTGCTTGGCTTGACCTGGTTGTTGCTCAAGGGATAAAGGATGCTAGACCACTTTGGCATAGCCTGCAAACCCAATTGACTCCAGCCGAAGTCGAAGAAGCAAAAGGTCTTGCAAGAAACTGGCAATAACTTGGTGGGTTTCAATTCGGTACAGATATTATATTATCTTACCTTTAGGACAGTTGGGGTGAGTATTTGATGGGAGACCGGATATCATAATATCCTGGTAGGCTCGTCTTAAGGAAACTTCTTGTTATTCGATTTCCTGATATTCCATGATTTTCAACAATCCTTTTTTCAATTTATCCATCCTCTGGTACTATGAATATTTCACGAGATTATCCCAAATCCAATTAAATTCCGGTCCCTAAGCGCACGATTTTGCAACGATTATATACGCCTCTCCCTTCGTTTGAACCATTGCGACACAATTCTTGACACGGGAGAAAAATACTTTCGAATTAGGCCAACACTATTTCAAGAGGTAGGTGGGCTATGTAATGAAGTCGTCAGTTAAATGATAGCAACACATTCAACTAGTCAAGTCAGTTTTTCGGGGGCTTTGTAAAATTTTCGAATTTGTTCAGCCCAATCATGATCGGTTTGGTAGGTCTTTTTGAGAGTTCCAAGTTCAGTCCTGAATTGTAGCTTGGGAAAATCATTTTCAATTGAGTTATCATAAACATAACCCCTGTGTACCACTTGGAGTACAGTTCCTAGATTCGCTATGGACTTGTAGTATCGGGAAATAATTTTTTGAAGAGGTACTGAATGTCCTCCTTCAGCTACTCTTTGTCCAACACGATTTACATTGATAAATGGTGAATCGGTTGCAATGAAAAATAAACGAACAGTAAAACCGGCCTTGATAGCTCTTTTCACATAATCTACTTTTGGGGGAGAAGAGAAAACTGTTTCAAAAGCCAATGATTGTTGCTTATGCAGATATTTTTCACGTATCCCTTCTGTGTACTGTGCAGCTTTCAATACGGCGGGAATTCCAATCACCGAACTTCCTCAATGCAATTTCATCTGGATTGATAAAGATGCAATCTTTATACCACCTATGATTGTGAATTTGTTTCGCAAACGAGGTTTTACCTGAACCATTAGGACCAGCTATTACGATAAGGATAGGTTTTTCATGAGGTTGTCTGTTCATCTATGGCTGGCAAATTTTAATCCCTCTGCAATTGCATCAGCCATTTTCTTCTTTTGTTGCTCTTTTGCCTTCTTAGAACGTTCAATCACGCTTTCTTGAACAGCACGCATTAGCAGTTCTAATTCTTCGTCTGTTGGTTCTACGTTAGGATCGTCAAGTATGACTCTGGGAACTTTTATTGGCATTTCAATTTTATCTATGTGCTAATTTAAATTCACAATTACTTGCACGAAATCATTTTACCGTAAGATACCAAATTATCTTCATAAAATGTAAGTTTTATATTATTGGTAGTCCCGTATAACTACTAATTTATTACCTTCTGAAAGGCTGGGGAACATAGTTGTAGAATCTGAATAACAAGAATGAGCAATACACCTTAATACGCCATAAAATTCAGACTTCCGGACCTTGGAGTTTATATTGACCATATCAATTGCAAGGTTTTTACCTGATAATGGAAACCAATCGTTCCAAATCCTTGGGCAAGTCTGCTTCAAAGACCATTTTCTCTCTTGTTTTC
>CAZHIL010000156.1:0-2890 GCA_964532985.1 uncultured Albidovulum sp.
ATATTCCGAGGATGTTTGCTGCCCTCCTGCTCATAGCCGGTACCGGAGTATTCATTTTTGCCATTCTTTCCTTTCTGAGCCACCTGCTGTTGCACAAATGGCATGAGAGTGCACTTCAAAAGGAAAACTAGTGGACTACATCAATCTCCCATCAACCAATAGCTGGACAGTTGAAAATGTAGTTATCCCCGAAATTCTTTCCGACGACAAATTGCATTTCCGAAAAAGCTCAATTTCAGTCGGTGATGGGAAAATTATTGCGGATAAATGCGAAAATACCGTTGATGGACAAGGGGGTTTGGTATTCCCGTTGTTTGTGGACATGCATACTCATATTGACAAGGGACATATCTGGCCACGATCACCCAACCCTGATGGAACTTTCGAGGGAGCGCTGAATACGGTCTTCAATGACAGAACGGGAAATTGGAAAGCTGAGGATGTCCATCAACGGATGAATTTTGCCTTGAGGTGTGCCTATGCCCATGGAACCCGGGCAATACGAACCCACCTCGATTCAGCTTCGCCCCAACACCGGATTTCATGGCCAGTTTTCCGTGAGATCAGGGAAGAATGGAAAAATAAAATCGAATTGCAGGCAGTTACAATTCTGGGCATTGAAATGGTAGACCAATCATTTCTGGAAATTGCCGATACTGCCCATTCCAGTAATGGAGTGCTCGGTTGTGTAACCTATCCCTGCCCAGATCTAGCAGACAGGATCAGAACCTTTTTGCAAATTGCCCGGGAAAGGCAAATGGCAGTTGATTTTCATACCGATGAGACCAAGGATGCTTCTTCAAATTCCTTGAAGGAAATTGCCCTAGCCGTGATTGAAACTGATTTTGAATTCCCCGTTACTGTCGGTCATTGCTGTTCCCTTGCCCAACAGGAGGAAAGTGAAGCCGAAAAAACCCTTGATCTTGTTGCCGAGGCAGGTATGAATGTTGTTTCACTACCAATGTGCAACATGTATCTCCAAGATAGGGGCACCGAAGCTACTCCAAGATGGCGTGGGGTAACGCTGGTACATGAAATGGTCCGAAAGGGAATCAATGTCAGTTTTGCCTCTGATAATACCAGGGATCCCTTTTATGCTTATGGTGATCTGGATATGGTTGAAGTAATGAGGCAAGCCACCAGGATTTGTCATCTTGACCATTCCACCTTTCCATGGTTCGGTTCCTTTAATGAAACACCAGCCAAGGTTTGTGGCTTTCAAAACATGAAACTCGAACCAGGATACCCTGCCGATTTTGCCCTTTTCAAGGGAAGAAACATGAACGAGTTTTTTTCACGTCCACAAATGGACAGAGTTATAGTAAGAAAAGGCAGGCAAATAGATCGAAAATTACCCGATTATTCTGAACTAGATCACCTTATGGAGGTTTAATGAGCAATAATTTACAAGCAGCAAAAGAAGAATTGCGCCAGTTTGAATTGATTGATTCAGGTTCTGCCTTGTCAGCCAAGAGCAGAGACTTTTTCTGGTATTCGCCAGTTTTGAAAGATCGGCTGGACCATATCAAGGCTGATTTTTCGGTATCACCTCAAAACCAAGACGATGTCATTAAGATTCTTAAGGTTTGTTACAAATACGAAATACCAGTCACGGTCAGAGGATCCGGAACGGGCAACTACGGTCAGGCGATGCCCTTGGCAGGCGGTTGTATTATCCATATGAACCAGATGACCAAAGTCAAGGAGATACACCCTGGGAGGGTCATTGTCGAACCTGGTTGTTTACTTAAGGATTTGGATTTTGCCTGCAAGGAGGATTCAGGTCAGGAGATCAGGATGTTTTCCTCGACTTGGGCAACGGCCTCGATTGGTGGATTTATTGCCGGTGGGTCAGGTGGCGTAGGTTCCTGCAAATGGGGACAACTCAGGGATATAGGCAACATTATCCGAATTCGTGTGGTTACCATGGAAGAGAACCCCAGAATACTGGATTTTACCGGCGAGGAAATCCCCAGGGTTTCTCATGCCTACGGTACCAATGGCGTGATTACCGAACTGGAAATGCCCCTTGCTCCTGCCTATGATTGGGTTGGGCTTTTCCTGGGTTTTGATGACTTCATGGAATCAGTCAGGTTCTCGGCAGACCTTGCCAATCAGGATGGCATCCTGATCAAGTTGGCCACACCTTGTGAGGCCCCTATTCCCCATAAGTATTTTCCTCGTATCAAACCCTATGTATCTGAGGACTCCAATCTTGTGGCAATTATGGTCGCACCGCATGCAATGGATGCTTTTCTGACCTACACTGCCAGAAACGGAAAGGCCGAGATCATTTACCGATCAGATGACAATGATTGGCCACGCAATCCCGGACCGGTTTTTGAATATGCATGGAATCATACAACCCTTCGAGCATTGAGAATTGATCCGACCATTACCTATTTGCAGGTTCGCTACGGTTATCCCAACCATTTTGAACTGATTTCAAAGGTAAGGACGGAATTCGGGGAAGAAGTTCTGCAGCATCTTGAAGTCATAAGGGAAAACGGCAAGGTCATGTTTGCCGGTCTGCCAATTGTCCAATACACCACGGAAGAAAGGCTGGATGAAATTGTCAGATTGCATGAGGAAATGGGATGTATGATCTTCAACCCCCACAGATACACCCTTGAAGAAGGTGGACGACAAACGGTAGATACCAGGCAACTGGATTTTAAAAGGGAAGCTGATCCGAAGGGACTACTCAATCCGGGCAAAATGATCGCCTGGGATGATCCAGATTGGAATTACTCGAAAATGTATTCATACCCCGGAATTCAGGTAGCCTAGATGAAATCCCTGGTCGTATTCGCCCATCCCGTTCCTGAAAGTTTTTCAGCATCTCTTCATCAGGCAGTTCTGGATGAACTTGCCCACAAGGGGTGGGAAG
>CAZHIL010000157.1:0-2863 GCA_964532985.1 uncultured Albidovulum sp.
GTAATCAATCCAATACCGCAAGCCTGGACAAGCCGAGGGATTTGGTTGCTGAAACCGCCTTGGGATCAGCGGGTGTCTATTGGCTGGATGAAATCTTGGATTGTATCAATACCCAGAATAGAAACATGGATAATTTCGTGATAGATACCTCCATTGTACGAGGGCTAGATTATTATACCGGACCAGTATTGGAGGCAGAACTTACTTTTGAAATATTCGATGAAAAGGGAAGACGGAAAAGATTTGGTTCTGTTGCGGGTGGTGGTCGCTATGACGATCTTGTCAAAAGATTTATCGGTCAAAAAGTTCCTGCAACAGGTGTTTCAATTGGTATTGACAGGCTCATTGCTGCCAGGGAAAACAGACAAGCGGAAAAGATTAAGGTCCGTGGTCCTGTATTGGTAACTGTCATGGACCGCCATCGAATGGCCGATTATCAAAAGATGGTAGCTGACCTCCGTAATGCGGGGATTAAATCCGAAGTATTTTTGGGGAATGCACGGAATTTTGGCAGGCAATTGAAATATGCAGATACCAGGAACTGCCCCCTAGCAATTATTCAAGGAGAAGAAGAAAGGAACAAGGGTGTTGTTCTAATCAAGGATCTTGAACTTGGTTCAAAAATTTCAGAAACGGCATCGCTGGATGAATGGAAATCACGAGATTGGCAACAAGAGGTCAAGGTCGAAAACCTGATACCGACAATCAAGGAGATACTTGCCAAGTAATCATCAAGGCAGGTTTACAAAATTGCTACCTTGGATAAGGTTCAATGGTGATTTTGAACTCTTCATAGGGATATTTCTCAAAAAGCCTCCTAACATTTTCAAAACTTCCCGTTTGACCCTGATAGGGTAGATCAAGAGGACTTTTCTTGGGGGTAAGATACCTCCAACCCTGGAAAGGCCTTTTGGGAACAGGTTCGGTTCGAACAATCCGATCATCGAAAACAATGGCCCATCGCTTGATACCCTCTGGATCAATTCTCTGGTCAAAGGCAATGATCCTTTGACGAGCTGCAATGGCACCATTGATAACCCAGTATAATGATCCCCCGTTTAGTACTTCCTCATATCTCTTTGGTCGAAACCGGGTTACATGCTCGGGAGAAGTGTACACGCCACTCTTTCTTCTTTCCTTCTGCCACTCTTCCAATTCCTCGACGGTGTTTACTCCAACACATAGCTTGAGAAGATTCATGGTTTTTGTCGTCTTCATTCAAAAAACTTCAAATTACGCAATACAAAAAAGATGAAGGGCACCAAATGATTTACGACATTCCAGTATATCAAACTGGTGGAAAAGTAAAAATTCGAATCCTGCCCTTTGCCATTTTCTTGAATATATAAGTTGAAAATACATTTATCTGGACTTATGTGAACTTTCCACTTGTTAAAATCAGATTAACCTTGGTGTTGGTGGGTCTCGCAAGAGAATTCCTGTCGCCTGACATTGATTGTCGGGAAAGGACAACACCCTTCAGAAAAAAGAAGGAAACCAGCCGTGACAAAAAGAACGACTGCCAAGTATAAAATTGACCGCAGAATGGGGGAAAACATTTGGGGAAGACCCAAATCACCATTCAACAAAAGAAATTATGGTCCTGGTCAACATGGCCAGCGAAGAAAGGGAAAACTCTCCGATTTCGGTATTCAGTTGAGATCCAAGCAGAAACTTAAAGGGTACTATGGGGATTTGACCGAAAAACAATTCCGCCGAACATTTGGTGAAGCTGAACGAATGAAGGGAGATACGGGAGAAAATCTCATTGGTCTTTTGGAACGACGACTTGATGCAGTTGTTTATAGGGCAAAATTTGTGGTTACAATGTTCGCAGCCAGGCAATTCATCAACCATGGACATGTACTGGTTAACGGTAAGAAAGTGAATATTCCTTCCTACAGGATCAAAGAAGGGGATGAAATTGAAGTCAGGGAAAAATCAAGACAATTGATTATTGTGGATGATGCCATTGATAACCGGGAAAGAGAAATTCCCGAATATATCGAAGTTGATATTGAAAACCTGAAGGCAAAATTTATCAGGGTTCCCCAGTTGAAGGATGTTCCTTATCCAACGATAATGGAACCAAATCTGGTTGTTGAATATTACGCCAAAAACTAGGTAACTTTCCACCCATCAGAGGTATTTTATTTCAATCCCAAATGTGGGGATTGCAAATTGCTTTTCCTTATTGATAAGGTGATGGTCTTGGTTGGAACAACAGTTCCCGCCAATTACGAGTCAAATAACCAAAGGAATAATTTTGAATAGGATGTTGTTGGCAGAGGCCAGAAACCTTCCTTTCTGGAAACAGCCGGTTTTTCTGCTGGTGTTAATGGCAACAGCTTTACCTCTTGGCTTTTCTACTTGGAATGCACTCCTAAACAATTTTGTTGTTGAGGTTGGCAATTTCGATGGGGTGAAAATCGGATGGTTGCATACCGTCAGGGAAATACCGGGTTTTTTGGCCGTGGGGGTCATTGCACTCATCATTTTTATCCGTGAACAATTCTTGGCCTTGTTATCCTTGGCAATCATGGCTGCAGCCATTGCTGTTGTGGCTTGGTTTCCTAGCTATCAAGGCATATTGATTACAACCATAATCAGCTCCATAGGTTTCCACTATTATGAAACAATCAATCAATCACTGCGGTTGCAATGGATTCCAAAGGACAAGGCGCCACAAACGATAGGTTGGCTCGTTTCGGTTGGATCCGGAGCATCGCTGGTAGCCTACCTGTTTGTTGTAGGAGGATGGAAACTCTTGGATTTTTCCTACAACAGTATTTACATGGTGTCTGGTGTGATAACCTTCATCATTGTTGTTTATTGTTATCTAGCCTTTCCAAGGTTTGAAACT
>CAZHIL010000158.1:0-10253 GCA_964532985.1 uncultured Albidovulum sp.
GAGTGTTATCAAGGCTGTTTCGGCTCCAGCACTGGCAGAAGCTGCTGCTGCCTCACACCCGTCATGCCCACCGCCAACCACAATAACATCATAGTGGTGTTTCATTTCCGAATTACTTTCCTATACAGAAATTGGCGAAGATTTCTCCCAGTACCTGTTCTATATCTATTGTACCGGTTATTGTTTCAAGTGCTCTTATGGCCTGACGAAGGTCTTCGGCAACAATTTCATCCCGGCAATTTCCCCTTCCAAGCTCCAAATATGCCTTCGCCAGATGCTCAAGGGACCGGTTTATTGCCTGACGATGTCTGGCATTCGTTGCCACTCCCACCTTGGCGATCCGGTTCTCCAATACATTTGAGATATCTTGCAGCATCAGGTCGACCCCTTGTCCCGTTAATCCTGAAATCCCTCTGCTTTGTGTCTCCTTTATTAGGTCTGCCTTGGCTCGCAGTTCAAGATCTCCTTCCCGACATTCGATCTCTGGAAAGATTTGTCCATCCTCTTCCAACAGGAATATTCTTATATCGGCATCCCGGGCCCTAGTTTTTGTCCTCTCTATACCGATTTTCTCTATGGGATCACTGGAATCCCTTATGCCGGCAGTGTCCAGAAAACAAACAGGCAATCCTTCCAGTTCCATATAAACCTCCAATACATCCCTTGTTGTTCCAGCATAGTTGGACGTAATGGCGGCTTCCCTTCCTGCCAGATAGTTGAGAAGTGTGGATTTTCCCGAGTTGGGTTGACCAATTATGGCTACTTCGAACCCTCCTCGCAACCTTTCGGCCATGTCAACACCACCCACCTCTGCCTGCAAGGTTTCTTGAAGTTGCAAAATCACATTCTTGGCCTGATTTTTCACATTTGGTGGCAAATCCTCTTCGGAAAACTCTATTTCCGTTTCCAGCAGAGCAAGGCAGTAGGTCAGATCCTTTTTCCAACCTGATGAGGCTTTGGTAACAGTTCCATCATGGGCAAGGTGGGCCTGTTTTCTCTGGGCTTCGGTCTCTGCCTCTATCAAATCTCCCAATCCCTCGACCTGGGCCAGATCCATTTTGCCATTTTGCAATGCCCGCAATGTAAATTCTCCCGGTTCAGCCATTCGCAGACCTTCTTCAAGCAAGCAATTGGCCACCGCATTGAGGGTGGCCCGGCCTCCGTGGATATGCAATTCTGCAGCTTCTTCCCCCGTATAGCTTTGCCCGTTGGGAAAAAATACCACCATGGCCTGGTCCAGAAATTCGCCGCTTTGCGGATTCTTTAGCCTTCTGAGAGACAACATCCTTTCTTGTGGGACGCTGCCGATCAGATTGATCAATACCTTGGCTGTGTTAGTACCTGAAATCCTAATTATGGCCACAGCCGACTTGCCCTTAGCTGTGGCAGGGGCAAAAATCGTTTCTTTTGAAAGACCGGAGAAGATCAAGTGATTGATCCTTTATATCAAGTGGAAAGAATTAACACCTTTCCTGAAATCGTCACGTATTCCTTCCCGTTCAGGATTTCATGGACATGAAAAACTCGGCGTTGGACTTGGTAACCTTCAACTTTGAAATCAAGAATTCAATTGCCTCTGTTGTTCCCATCTGTGTCAATATTCTGCGCAGCATGAATGTCTTCTGCAGATCATCAGGTGCAACCAGCAGATCCTCTTTTCTGGTACCGGATTTCAGAATGTCCATCGATGGATAAACCCGCTTGTCTGCCACTTTTCTATCAAGAACTATTTCGGAATTGCCCGTTCCCTTGAATTCTTCAAAAATGACTTCATCCATACGGCTTCCTGTATCGATCAAGGCCGTGGCCACAATTGTCAATGAACCTCCCTCTTCGATATTTCTGGCGGCACCAAAAAATCTCTTGGGTCGCTGCAGTGCATTGGCATCAACACCCCCGCTGAGAACTTTCCCTGATGAGGGAACCACGGCATTGAAGGCTCGACCCAATCTGGTAATGGAATCCAGAAGGATGATAACATCCTTTTTGTTTTCTACCAACCGTTTGGCTTTCTCGATGACCATTTCGGAAACTGCCACATGGCGGGTTGCAGGTTCATCAAAGGTTGAGGAAACCACCTCTCCCTTGACACTTCTCTGCATGTCGGTCACCTCTTCCGGTCGTTCGTCGACCAGCAAAACGATCAGGAAAACCTCAGGGTGATTCAATTCGATGGAGTGTGCAATATTTTGCAAAAGAACCGTTTTTCCTGTCCTGGGTGGAGCAACAATCAGGGCACGTTGACCTTTACCAAGCGGAGAAACCAAATCTATAACCCTGGCCGAGAGATCCTTCGAACTTCCAGGAGGCAGTTCCATTCTCAGGGGTTCATCCGGATAGAGGGGTGTGAGGTTGTCGAAATGGACCCGATTACGGGCGGTTTCGGGTTCGGAATAATCCAGACTGGTTACCCTAGTTAGAGTAAAATAATTCTGATCTCCTGTAGGGGCCTTCAATATTCCTGTAACCGTGGACCCTGTACGGAGGCCGAATTTTTTTATTACATCCGGGCTGACATAGATGTCGTCCGGTCCGGGAAGGTAATTTGCTTCACGGGATCTCAAAAAACCAAACCCGTCCTGCAAGACTTCCAACACGCCGTCATCACTTACAATATTCCATCCCACCTCAGCCCTGTTTTTGAGGATCTGGAACATTATGTCCCCCTTCCTCATGGTGGAAATATTTTCAATTTCCAACTCGGTGGCCATGGAGAGGAGTGTTGAGGGTGATTTGGCCTTCAGTTCGCCCATTGAGATTGTTTGTTCTTCAGTCATAGAATCCATCCTGTCATAAGACACTGAAAAAATAAAAATTGACTTTCTTAGAAATTACACACCAGAAGGACTCTGGCTGTTGTTGGGGCAAAGGAACAATTTATACAAAGCCCCTTTCGCCTTTGTCATTAGAATAAAGAGTAAAAAAATTAATTACAACAAGAAAAATCTGGCCTAGTCCTAATTATTGTTGATTTGGGGATCTTCCTAACCTTGTAATGTTGTAATGAACTTCCTTGGTCAGATGGTTAAAACGGTTTAATAACAGCAAGAAGAACAATGATAATCAAAAGCACCGTTGGTATTTCATTCATCCATTTGAAGGTTCTTCCGCTTATCTGACACGTCCCGGCCATCAACTCCTTCCTTTTCGAAGCCAGCCAAAAATGAAATACAGAAAGCAATAAAGCTGCTACCAGCTTGATCCAGATCCAAGAGAATTGGAGGTTAACTACACCTGGAATAGCAAGAAGTATTAGACCGAAAATCCAGGTAGCCAGCATTGCCGGTGTTGTAATGATCTTCAACAGGCGTGTTTCCATTGTGGTAAACAGTGTGCCGGTTTTTGGATCATTTCCTTCGGTTACATGGTAAAAGTAGAGCCTTGGCAGATAAAACAGACCGGCCATCCAACAAACAAAAGAAATTATATGAAGGGCTTTTATCCACGGATAGAGTTCATACAGCATAAATTAAATTTCAATCCTCATCAAATCTGCACCAACTGATAATTTGCCTGCCCAGGTTTTTCTCACTTCATGATAAAAATCTACCTGTCTTATCCCTTTCTCATCCGTTGGAGTAAAATGATTGAGAACAAGGTGACCAACCTCTGCTTCCGTTGCAATTCGTCCAACATCTTCACATCTGGTATGACCGTTGGTGATGTGTTCCAAAAGGTTTGGTTTTACTTTCTCCAATCTTTGGCACATTTTCTTGACACCCTCATAATGCATAACCTCGTGGAGCAGTACATCAGCTTTCCTAGAAAAATCACCCAATTTAGGAAAATACGCCGTATCGGAGGAAAGAACTACTGATTTATCACCAATTTCAAAGCGTAAGGCATAGCAATGGTATATTGGTGGGTGTTGGACTCTCAATGCCGTTACTTTTACTGTATTATCATCCAATACCTGACCTTCGGTGTATTCAACAAGATTGTACTGGTCTGAAAATGGTGATTGTTGTTCGTCCTTGATGCGGGTTTCAATGTCAAACTTTTGGGACTGGTAAAAACCCTCCAATAGTAATTTAAGTCCTGGTGGTCCGTAGACATCCGTTTTTCGTGGAATTGCTGAAACCCACTTTGTGTGCAGCAATGGGCCCAATTCAAGATTATGATCTGAGTGGTGGTGTGTAATAATGATTGTTTGGATATCTTTCAGGTCGTAACCAGCCTCTACAATTTGTCGTGTTACTCCCAACCCGGCATCAATCAAATATAACTTACCTCCTACATCCAGCAAAGTTGATGTTGGCCAACTGGAACCCATGGACAATCTCGGACCTCCCCTAGTTCCCAACAATACCATTGTTATATTTTTCAATTCTCTTTCCTGGTTTGGTTTTGTACCCGTCGTTCGAATTCACCGAAAGGATTTTTCAGGTGTTTTTGCCTTCTTTAACCAATAAAACCATCGATTTTTGATTTTACTGAATTACTTCTGGTTTGGTTTTTTCCAATCAAGTTCACCTGATTCAAGATTTTCATTAATCAAATCCTTGATGTGCTTAAAAATGACCGATTGATAATCTGACATCAATTCTTCTTTTGGTCCAACCAGATAAACGGTTCTACTCAAAGTATTCAGCTTGATTGGTACCGCCTTGCAATATCCCATTTGAATATCATTAGAGAAAAGTGCCGTTGGTGCCACACAGAATCTTCTTTTCTGTTTTACCAATTCCTTTCTTATCGTATATGAACTTATTTCAATTACATCATTCAACTCCAAGCCCAATTTACTTAGGCCATCATCAACTTTGGCTCGGAGTTCTATATCGTTACCATCAAATAGCATAGGCAATTTTTGTAATACCTCCAAGGGTACTGGTAAAGGAATTTCACTTATAATTTCGGGATCGCCAATCAATTTTAATTCTTCACTATATAGCTGGTAACTTGAAGATAAACTGGTTTCAATTTTTTGATTGATAAATGCAAAATCCAGAAGATCCTTTTGCCAATCTTCAAGAAGGTTTTTGGCAAATCCCTGGACAAATAACAAAGTCATGTCTGGATGACTGTCATAACATCTCTCTAGGGAATTGGGAACTATGGTACTGATCAGGGAGGGTGTAATTCCAATTCTAACAATACCGCGATTACGGGTTCCCCTGCTTTTCATTTTCCTGTCCAGCTGATTAGCCATCACAAGAATTTCCTTTGCCTTTTCGTGAAAATACTTTCCTTCGGAAGTTAGGGATACCCCTTTTGCATGCCGGTCAAACAGGTTTACACCGAACCTCTTTTCCAAACTTTTGATCTGCATTCCTATGGCTGGTTGGGATACTTCAAGAATTTCTGCTGCTCTGGTCAGGCTTTTCTCTTCTGCAGCAACGTTGAAATACCTAAGTTGATTGAAATTCACTGTCTCTCCTTGATCTAAACTAGAAAATCAAAGTTTAGATAACATCATTCTTATATCTAATATTAGTTTTATAAATAAAGTTAAATTATGATTAGTTTATTGCAAAAAAGGGAAAGTAGAACACAACCCCCTCCTAAGGAACATTCTCCCATTTATTAATAGGAAAAAACAGAAATCTGAAGCGGAATGTTTTTTGTGGAAAAACAGTTGAAAAAACATTAGAATTAAGGATAAATTAGACCATCTCAAATCAAACACGAATAGATTGTTCAAAATAAAGAAGAATCATTACGTTTTCCACTTCATTTTCCCCAAACTTATTAACCGGGTTGTTTCAGAAAAATATGAGAAAGAGCAAATCAAATCCAATATTGACAGGTGTTATAGGGACACCAATTGGACACAGCCTATCTCCAGTAATCCATAATTACTGGATAGAAAAATATGGTGAGAACGGAATATACATTCCCTTGGAAGTTTCTCGAACACATTTCAGGGATGTAATCAAAACCCTGCCTAAAATGGGTTTTGGTGGTGTCAATATAACCATTCCTCATAAGGAAGCAGCATTGCTATGTGCCGACCTTGTTGCAGATAATGCTGCACTTTTGGGTGCAGCAAACACCCTCAGTTTAAGAAAAAACGGGAAAATTTATGCCAACAATACGGATGGATACGGATTCCTGCAGAATTTGAAGGAAACTGAGCCCACCTGGAGGGCAGTAACGGGACCGGCTTTGGTACTTGGTGCCGGGGGAGGATCCAGAGCCATTATATATACCCTGTTAAGGGAAGGTGTTCCGAAAGTGTACCTGACAAATAGAACGATAGAAAGAGCAAAGTTGCTGCAGAATGATCTGGGTAACAGGGTAAAAGTCATTGAATACGTCGATTTGGGAACTGCATTGAATGAAGTGTCAATAATAGTCAATACAACATCATTGGGCATGATAGGCCAGCCGGAAATGAAGTTTCCTTACGACAGCCTGAATCACAGAACAATAGTATACGATATTGTTTATAATCCCCTAAAGACAGATTTTTTAAAACAGGCCGAGATAAGGGGATGCAGGACTGTGGAAGGATTGGGGATGCTCCTACACCAGGCAGCAAATTCATACCAGTTCTGGTTCGGAAAACTACCGGAGGTTACTCCAGAACTTAAAAAATTGGTAACCGAAAAACTAAAAGCATGAAAGTTTTGGGAATAACCGGCTCCATCGGTATGGGGAAAAGCACAGTATCCAGAATGTTTGAGCAATCAGGAGTACCGGTTTGGGAAGCGGATCGTGAAGTGGAGAAGTTGTATCGGATGGGAGGTGAAGCGGTCGAGCCATTAAGAAAAGCCTTTGGGGATGATATCTTGGGACCTGATGGAATAGAAAAAGAAAAACTCAAGAAAAAAATCCTGGATAATCAAGATCAAAAAAACAAGCTTGAAGCAATTGTCCATCCTTTGGTAAGAAAAAAAATGGAGGAGTTTAAAGCACAATGTATAAATCAAAAGCACAAACTGGCAGCTCTTGAAATTCCACTTCTTTTGGAATCTGGCCTCCAGGATAAAGTTGATTATGTTGTAGTAGTCTCAGTTCCAGAAGAGTTTCAGGAAAAACGCGTACTGGGAAGAAAAGGGATGACCCGGGAATGGTTTCAGAAAATCAAGAGTTGGCAACTTTCGGATGCAGAAAAACAGCAAAGGGCAGATTTTGTAATAGTTTCTGTTGGATTGAAGCAAACGCGGCTTCAAGTGAAAGAAGTAATAGCGAAAACAAAAACAGTTTAATTACATGAGAGAATTGATTTTAGACATCGAGACCACTGGTTTGGAGTTGGCCAACAATCGAATTATCGAAATAGGCATGATAGAACAAATCCATCATCAAAGAACCGGTATGGAGTATCAACGGTATGTAAATCCAGAGATGCCCATTGAGGAGGAAGCACTCAAGGTTCATGGCATAAGTAATGAATTTCTGCAGGATAAACCAAAATTCAGCGAAATTGCAGATGAGTTTCTGGAGATCATTGGGGATTCGAATTTGGTTATTCACAACGCAGAGTTCGATGTAGCATTTATCAACATGGAGTTACAACGCTGCCGAAAAAGAGAAATCCCATTTGATCGGGTCGTGGATACACTGGAATTGGCACGTCGTGTTTTACCAAGCAAGGCACAGCACAACCTTGATGCTCTCGGAAATCATTACAGGTTGGACCTATCCATCAGATCCATGCATGGAGCCTTGATTGATGCTCAGATATTGACTGAAATATATAACAAACTGAATCAGGAAGGGGGAAAGGACCTCTTTACGGATATTGATTCAACGGTAACAAAACAGACCAGGAAATTCCTTGAGAGGCTGATTCCCCTTAAATTCTCCATTACAGAGGAAGAGTTGGCATCGCACGAAGAATATGTGAGCAAATTTCTCGGACCCGATAACCTGTGGTCTCAAATTTCAGACAAATAAATTTCTGAGACCTTGGTTGATTTGAAATTTCTGTTAATTTGGTAATCTATCAATCGTACCCTGAGACCGCTTTTTTTGAATGAGATTTTTATGAAAAATTCTGTACAGAATTGGAACACCCTATTGGATAGGGAAGATATTTTGATATTGGACACCGAAACAACAGGTTTCAAACCCGATTCTGAAGTCTTGCAGGTTTCGGCAATTGATACGTTGGGCCAGAAAAGATTCGATGAATATGTCTTGCCAAATAAACCGATCCCGAGGGAGGCGGCCAAAATCCATGGATTGACAGAGGCTAAACTGAAGGAATTTAATGCTCGACCCTGGGCAGAATATCATGACAGGTTTACAGAACTGACCACAAGAATGGCAACGTTTGTATTGGTTTATAATCTGGACTTTGATACCAGACTGATTAGACAAACTTGTGAAATGCAAATACCCCAAGTCTATTTTGTGCCTTATCAGGGACGGTGTATTATGAAGGAGTATGCAGCCCATAGAAAGGTTCAAAACCAGTGGGGATCATGGAAATGGCATAAACTTGCGGATGCAGCAAGGTATGAAGGTGCCACAAACCAGCCAGACATTCACAATTCGTTGAATGATTGTGAAATTGTATTGGATCTGATGAGAAAAGTTGTAAATCAAATTACCTAGCGTGATACAGAACGATTAACATACTATTCAACCTTAGACCGGAATTTCCCAGGAGTCATCATGAAATATTTGAAGTATTTGGCCTTATCCTCATTATTAATGGTTGGATTAAGCCTTTCGACATCACTGCCAGCCAAATCAGTTGAAACTGCTATTTTTGCAGGCGGGTGTTTTTGGTGTGTGGAAAAAGATTTTGACTCGGTTGAAGGGGTTTTGGGTACAATATCGGGATTTACCGGAGGTAATAAGGATAATCCATCCTACAAGGATGTAACCTCGGGGGGAACCGGGCATTATGAAGCCGTAAAGATTGATTACGATCCCTCCATTGTGTCTTATCAACAGCTGGTAGACCTTTTCTGGCGAAGCATCGACCCAACAGATGATGGTGGGCAGTTTTGTGACAGGGGACATTCCTACAGAACGGCTGTATTTGCTTTGGATGAAGAACAGGAGAAGATAGCGCTGGCTTCAAGGACAGAAGCACAGGAGGCATTGGGTATGGAGATTGTGACCCAAATCCTGGAAGCTGGAGAATTTTTTCCGGCAGGGGACTATCATCAGGGATATTATAAAAGCAAGGATCGAATCGTAACCCGTTTTGGTGTGTTAACCAAAGCCCAGGCCTATAAAAGATACCGCAAAGGTTGTGGCAGGGATGCCAGAGTTAAGGAACTGTGGGGAGATGCTGCAGTTTTTGCCAATTAGTTATTGGGAACTTATCATATCCTATTTTGGATGGATATTCCAAAGGCTAAGGTATCGATTTTGTGATCAGGAGTAATGAAAGGCATGTTACGGGCAGAATATGATAGCCGCCGGTGGCATCTGGTCTGTATTATTTGCGGAAACAAGAAATCATATTTCCAACTTGGTGCGATTCGAACTATGGCTGCTGGAACGGGAAAGTCACGACGTATATTTTGTCATTCCTGTGGACAAAAGCAGCGTTTTGTAACGAAGTGGCTAGAGATTGATAAGGAAAGTAAATAAACAAGGACAGAACAATCCAGAAGGATCACCATTCAGGCGTATGCTTGGTTGAAGTTAGTAATACGTTCGGGCAGGGAATGGTGCTAGAACAATAAATGTCAACTCGTCAGAAAGAGGTTTGCCAATAACTGTCTGACAACAATAATGCCAACAATCAGGACCAGGGGAGACAGATCAATTGCCCCGGTATTTGGCAGGTAGGGCCTGATCTTACTGTAAATCGGATAAAGAATTCTTTCCAGCAAGCCCCAAAGATTCCTGATAAACTTGTTGTTGGGGTCAAAAACATTCATACTGATCAACCAGCTCATCAGGGCATGTGCAATGACAACCCACCAAAGTATATCGAGCAGTAAATAAATCAGATTAATTATAAGTACCATTTAACACCTTTTCTCTTCACAGAATCATTTAAATCAAGGTTAGGCAAATTCAAGTTTAACATGTCATTCACCTTATCACCAAACTCGTTTATTATCGAATAACCATAATCAAAAGAATTTACGGTTGAAAATCCTGTAAATCAGAGTGTAATTGTAATGAGTTTATATAATAAGAAGGTAGCAGTAACATGAAGTCACCAAAATTGTTATCATTTATCTCTTTGGCTTCGGTACTTTTACTGGCCTTTTCTTCACCATTATGGTCAGAGGAAAAGGCCAACCAACTGTTTGGAGCAAAGTTGGAAGGTACCAAAGGAGTTCCTGAACCAATTGGAAGTTATGCCAAGGGCTGGCTTGCAGGGGGTGTTG
>CAZHIL010000159.1:0-5732 GCA_964532985.1 uncultured Albidovulum sp.
GTACAATGAGTTTCGATACCGTCGGATATACGATGATGGGATTTACGCCTCGAAATCTTGTTGAGTTGGTTTCAGAAATGGACGACAAGCCTGAGGGTTTTGGCGCAAATTGTGGGGCAGGGGCTTCCGATCTGATTTTAACACTATTGGCAATTTCAGAATTGAATCCGGAACTACCTGTGATTGCCAAGGGCAATGCTGGAATACCCCAAATAAAAGAAGGAAAAATCCATTATAGCGGTTCTCCTGAAATTATGGCCATTTATGCCGAATTAGCGCGGAATGCAGGAGCGAGGATAATTGGAGGATGTTGCGGAACTACTCCCCAGCACCTGGAACAAATGAAATTCAGGCTTGAAAGTACTCCCGTGGGAACCAAACCTACACATGAAGAAGTAAGGGAATTGTTGGGTGAACCCAGTTTTACACCGGGAGGAACAAAAAGAGCCAAAGCGGGTAACAGGAGAAGAAGACAGAAAAAATAATGCTTTCGAATTGAAATCAGTTAAATTTGATTGCTAGGTAATTGTTTACATTGAATGTAATTGTTTTATGTAGTTGTGGTGTTTTCAATATTTTCGATTGGATAAAATCAATCACATAGGGAGAAATCAAGGTGACAGATGAAGAAGATGATATAATTCTCTCGGAATTGCCCGATGATGAACTCGTACCCCAAATGCACGATGATCTGTACGATGGGTTAAATGAAGAAATCGTTGAGGGTGTCAACATTCTGTTGGAACGTGGTTGGATGCCTTACAAGATCCTCACTGAGGCCTTGGTTGAAGGAATGCGGATTGTCGGTATAGACTTTCGTGACGGAATACTGTTTGTTCCGGAAGTTTTGCTTTCGGCCAATGCCATGAAGGCTGGTATGAAAATCCTCAAGCCTTTGCTGGCTGAAACCGGTGCTCCCAGGATGGGCAAAATGGTTATAGGTACCGTCAAGGGTGATATTCATGATATTGGGAAGAATCTCGTTTCCATGATGTTGGAAGGAGCTGGTTTTGAAGTCATTGATTTGGGAATCAACAACCCTGTTGAAAACTACCTTGAAGCCATGGATGCAGAAAAACCTGATATACTTGGAATGTCAGCTCTCTTGACCACGACGATGCCTTATATGAAGGTGGTGATTGATCGCTTGAAGGAATTGGGTTTACGCGAAGATATCATTGTTCTGGTTGGCGGAGCCCCATTGAATGAAGAGTTCGGTAAGGCAATCGGTGCTGATGCCTATTGTCGGGACGCAGCAGTAGCAGTAGAGACAGCCAAGGAATTTATGGCTCGAAAACATAACCAGATGATGGCTTCAGCTTAAATTACAGTTGGACCTGATGAGGTTCAATGTTGAAACATATTTACCCACCTTTCCATTGAGAATGGAGTATAATATGTGCAACTGCATCAATGAGGTATCCAAAGTTTATCATGGTAGATCGCAATTCCCAGTTTGTTTATGAAGGCAAGGGAGATATACTTCTTTTGGCGTGTGGGGCTCTAGCTGCCGAAATCCTTGCCCTGATCAGAATGAATGGCTGGGATCATTTTCACCTGCACTGTTTGTCTGCTAAACTTCATTTATATCCTGACAGGATTCCACAAGAAGTGGAAAAGGCCGTCAACAAATTCAAATCCGAGTTTAAGCATATTTTTGTTGTTTATGCTGATTGTGGAACTGGCGGTCTGCTCAAGAAGAAATGTGATGAAATGGGTATAGAAATGATACCCGGACCCCATTGTTATGCCTTCTTTGAAGGAGTGGAAAAGTTCAACAAAACTGCAGAAGATGAAATTACCTCCTTCTATTTGACTGATTTCCTGGTTCGACAGTTCAACTCGTTCATAATCAAGCCTCTTGGCCTCGATAAACATCCTGATTTAAAGGAAATGTATTTCGGCAATTACACAAAACTAGTTTATCTTGCGCAAACGGAAGATCAGGATTTAACCTGTCTTGCCAAGGATTATGCCAAATTGCTAGAATTAGAATATGAACGAAGATTTACCGGTTATGGCGATCTGGCACAAACCTTGAACAATCTGCATCCAAATCAGTAAAACTTCAATTTTAATTCGTTGGGTCTTTACCTTAATTGCAGAAATACCACATGAAGGTTATTAATTCCGTGATTAAACTTTGTGAAAATTCAGCTTGGAGTGCTAATTAAATGAATACATTCAAGGACAGGCAAAAAGCCTATGAGTCAAAATTTGCTTTTGATGAAGAGATGTCTTTTAAGGCTCAGGCCAGGGCAAACAAACTATTGGGTCAGTGGGCAGCTGAAAAATTGGGTTTGTCTGGAGAAAATGCCTCTTCCTATGCCCTTGAAGTTGTCAAATCGGATTTTGAAGAGCCCGGTCAGGAAGATGTTTTCAGAAAAGTAATCAAGGATTTGGATGGTTTTGCCGGCGAAAATGAAATTCGTTCCAAGGCAGAAGAATTACTTCACGAGGCAAGGGTTCAAATTCAATCAGAGGCAAGTTAGATCAAAATTAGCACTTTCTAACCGGCACCCTGATTGCCAGGTCCCAAAACACGTTCATAAATACCATCAATTTCCTTTTGGAAATATTTCAGATCAAATAGCTCTGCCAATTCATCTTGAGATACCCAATTCATGATAGCTTTGTCCCTAAGCAAGACCTCAAGAAGATTGCCACCGCTTTCTATTGTCTTGAAGGAAGCACTCTGAACCATCCGATACGCATCATCCTTGGGAACTCCCCTTTCGGTCAGGGTATTCATGATTCGATGTGAGTAGGCAATTCCTCCCAGTTTTTCCAGATTACTAGCCATCTGTTGTGAATTGACAACCAAGCCTTTCAAAAGCCCTGTCAAACGATGGATGGCAAAATCGAGGGTTATGGTAGTATCTGGTCCCAAGGCTCTTTCAACCGAGGAATGACTCATGTCCCTTTCCTGCCATAACGATACATTCCCCAAAGCTGCTGAAACATGCGTCTGAATTAATCTTGATAATCCCGTTATATTTTCCAACAATATGGGGTTCTTTTTGTGGGGCATGGCCGAGGACCCCTTTTGTCTTGATGAGAAGGGTTCTTGGATTTCACCAATTTCCGTGATTTGCAATTGCCGTAACTCTGTCGAGATCCTTTCAAGTGTAGCAGCTACGACCCCCAATATCGTAAAGTACATGGCATGACGATCTCTTGGAATAATCTGGGAGGAAATGCTTTCAGGCTTCAACCCCATTTGCTTGCAGACATGTTTTTCAACTTCGGGATTTATGGTGGAATAAGTCCCCATAGCACCTGAGATCATGCCTATCGAAATTTCCTTTTTGGCATGTTCCAACCTGGATATATTTCGTTGGGTTTCGGCATAGGCCCGAAGCATTTTCAAACCAAATGTGATAGGTTCACCATGAATACCATGGCTACGTCCGATACAGGGGGTCAATTTATGCTCTTGGGCGAGCCGTTTAAATTCCGCTGCCAAATTTTGCAGTTTGGCGATGATCAAGTCAGCGGCTTCCTTGAGTTGGTAATTATAGCAGGTATCCAATACATCTGATGAGGTTAATCCCCGGTGAAAGATACCACGGCATTTTTCATTTGCCAATTCCTCAATGTACATCTGGAAAGCTACGGATTCATGATTAACCTCCGCTTCAATTTGCTTGATCCTTTGTTCATCAAATGTTTCGGGTTCAATGGCCCACAATGCCTTGACAATATCTCCATCTAGTTCACCCAGCTTGGCCCGACCCTCACAGGCAAGGACCTCAATGCGAAACCAGGTTTGCAACTTGAATTGCTCTGACCAGATTCTGGTCATTTCTGGCAGGGAATATCTTTCAAGCATAGCTCAAATCAGAAATAATTGTTTACCACCAAACTCAATTCTCACCCTTTAGTGATTACTGTAATTAGTCTTTCCAGACTAATCCCTGAGTTCCCTATAGGGTTGTTGGTAATGCAGCGCCATATCCCAGGGAAAATAAATCCACGTATCCTGACTTACCTCGGTTATGTAGACATCTACCAAAGGTTTACCTTCAGGTTTGGCATACACTGTTGAGTAGGTTGCATTAGGGTAGTGCTCCCTGACTACCTTCAAAGTTGTACCAGTGTCCACCAGATCATCAATGATCAATATACCCTTTGAATCCTTGGGTAGGTCGGGATGTGGCATTTTCAGAATTTGAGGCTTTCCTATGTTTTTGTGCTCATAACACCTGATGGAAATGGTATCAACCGTTCTGATATCCAGTTCACGGGCTATTATCATGGCAGGGGTTAATCCCCCTCTGGTGATAGCAATTATAGCATTCCAGTTTCTTTCATCACTTTCAAAATTATCCAGTCGCCATGCAAGAGCCCGGGAATCCCTGTGGACCTGGTCCCAACTTACATGAAACCCTTTTTCGTGAGGTAATACGGTCATTGTTAATTTCTTCCTGTTACTTTGTCTATATCTGGCGCATCAACCCTTTTCATGCCAACAACATGGTATCCGGAATCCACATGCAAAACTTCACCAGTTACTGAACTGCCCAAATCGGAAAGCAGGTAGAGCGCAGAATTACCGACATCCTCAGTGGTTACATTCCTTTGCAGCGGCGAATTCAATTCATTCCACTTAAGTATATATCTGAAATCCCCTATACCTGATGCAGCCAGGGTCTTGATGGTTCCGGCAGAAATAGCATTTACCCTGATTTGCTTGCTTCCCAAATCAGCAGCCAGATAACGAACTGATGCTTCCAATGCAGCCTTGGCGACCCCCATCACGTTATAGTGAGGCATAACCTTTTCAGAGCCGTAATAGGTCATTGTAAGCAAGGAACCACCATTGGTCATCAGTTTTTCCGCCCTTTGGGCAACAGCTGTAAACGAATAGACTGAAATATCCATGGACATAGTGAAATTTTCTTGTGAAATATCGACGTATCTTCCGCGTAATTCATTCTTGTCCGAGAACCCGATTGCATGAACAACAAAATCAAGACTACCCCAGGATTTGTTCAATTCCTCAAACAGCTTATCCAGTGATTCGGGGTTGGCAACATCGCACTGGATCATGTGCTGGGAACCGATTGATTCAACCAGTGGTGCAACCCGTTTGTGAAAAATTTCGTTCTGGTATGAAAATGCCAATTGCGCACCATGTTCATGACAAGCCTTGGCAATACCCCAGGCAATGGACTTGTCATTGGCCACACCCATGATTAGCCCGCGTTTACCTTCCATTAATTTCATAAAGAAAACCCCGATTAATGGTTATTATTCATAGTCGCTTATTCTAAAAATAAAAAACTTATATGCAATTTGCGTATTGCAAATAATTTGTGGATATTAATGTCTTTACCCAAGGGCAAAATAGGGGAGATTAAGCATGAAAACCAGTCTGGGAAAAAGTAAAATACCCCTGTCAATGGTTCAGGAGTGGCTTGATTTTGCCAAATCAAAAAATATCCAGGATCATAATGCCATAGCCTTGGCAACTTCGGACCCAGAAGGCATACCGAATGTCAGAATGGTATTGCTCAAGGAAATTGATAAAGATGGATTTATTTTTTATACCAACTACACCAGCACAAAGGGGAGTGAAATATCGCACCGTTCGAATGTTGCATTTTCCCTTCACTGGAGATCCCTGAAGAGACAGATCAGGGTCAAGGGGATAACAGAAATTCTTGAGCCAGAGAAATCCGATGAATATTTTCACTCGCGTCCGCTTGACAGCCGATATGGTGCATGGG
>CAZHIL010000160.1:0-3355 GCA_964532985.1 uncultured Albidovulum sp.
CGGCGACCGGTGTTACAGATGGCTCCCTGTTGAGAGGCATCAAAAAATTACCAGGGTATTTGGAAACAGATACCATTCTTTTACGTTCAAAAACCGGTTCCAGAAGACGAATGGTTTATTCACACCCCATCCAAGCGGGAAAGTAACTCTTGGGCGCTATTACATTCCGGTAAGCAACCAAAAGAGATTACTCATTTCACCAACACGGAAAAAACCATTATCGTGAAATTTATTGCAAACATCGTTTGAGTTTTTTGAAAGTTTCAACAATTATGAGAATATAGAAATCCCGATTTCATAATTGAAAAAACAATCAAACTGTTGGTTAGGTTGCATACCCCAGAAATACATAATTCCAATACCTTTTTAGGCGTAAGATCGTCCTGTACAAATCGTCAATGGTTGGGGCTTACCCCTGAACAGGACAAGCGATCAATGCGATTGAAGCAGCTATGCAATATTGAAGACATTATCGCACGATCCCTTGCAAGAATGAATCTTGAACCTGAAGAGGTTGAGATTTTCCTAAATCCCAGACTTAAAAATGCCATGTTTGATCCAAGTGATTTATTGGATATGGATAAAGCTGCACACAGAATATACAGGGGAATAATAGCAGGTGAAAAGTTTGCCGTAATATCAAATGGACGGTTGGGATCCATGTGTTCGGCGGCTTCCCTGGACAAATGGCTTGCCTGTTACTCGAACGATATTGATCATCTGCGAATCGAAAAAGAGGCTGAGGGGTATTTTCCCACCAGAAACCAA
This sequence comes from uncultured Albidovulum sp., assembly GCA_964532985.1. GTDB lineage: Bacteria > Pseudomonadota > Alphaproteobacteria > Rhodobacterales > Rhodobacteraceae > MPNP01. The sequence continues at coordinate 769 of CAZHIL010000160.1, forward strand.
TTCGAAGAATTGTCTAAAGGGCATGGCATAATAATCTGTCTGGGATGTGGAACCAATTTTGAATTTGATTCGGACTGGACCCCCGATACCGATGTGATTGTTGTTGATGATCAAATAAGTGTGGAACACCTTCCAAGGGTCTATGCGTTAATCAATTCCAACAGATTTGATGAAAACCCCGATTTGTCATATCTGGGAATTGCTGGATTGTTTTTTCTCTTGATGGTCGCAACCAATCGATTGTTAAGAAACAACAACCATCAAACGGTGGATTTGTACCACTTTCTTGATCTTATTGCTCTGGGAACGGTTTCGGACCATCTTCCCATGATTAAACTCAACCGGGCGCTGGTAAGGAATGGTTTGGCAAGTGTTCACAAGCGTGAGAATGCAGCACTTACTGAACTGCTGGATACCCTAACCTTGAAAAAACCCATTACCTCTTCCCAAATGGCATTTCAATTGGGGTCAAGGATTCGTGCCGGAGACGTAATCCAGCAAAGTCAATTGGGATTGGATTTGTTGTCAACAATCCACAGGAGGAAATCTAATGAAATCGTAAATAAATTGAATGATTTGTACCGGACATCCAAGGAGTTGAGTGAAGAATATTATGAAAAGTTCTACGTGAAAATCAGCGATACAGACACCGAAACCCCTCTGATTTGGGCCTTCCATGAAAATTGCCCACTCGGAATCATGGAAAATGTTGTTGCTAGGATAAATCAGGAAACCGGCAAGCCAACCATTCTCATGACCCATGTCGGCTCCAAGCTCATAGCCATCGGGCAATCCATACCTAGCATAAATTTGGGAATAATTGGAGCCAATTGCATAAATGACAAGTTGGTAGAGGTGGGTGGCGGGAATGCCATGTGGATCATGCTTGAACTGCTTCCTCAAAATATCAATCACTTTATCGAACGGGTGATTTCAGAATTGTATTTTCAAAGAGAAACCTGGAAAGATACATTCCCTGTCTTCATTGATGGTCTACTCACCACTCGCGGAGTGACCATTTCACTAATTGAAAAACTGTCTCAACTTGAACCCTTCGGTATCAATTCTCCCAAACCTCGCTACGGATTTGCCAACCAATATGTTCGCTCGAGAGTCAATCTGGGTAATGAACAGTACAAGCTTGTTTTTGAAGATGAGTCCGGTAACCGGATTGATGGATTCCTGCCCAACACAAACAGGTTACAACTGAAAAAATTCCTCATGGGTTCCCGGAAAAACAAAGTCCATATAGCAGGTACTTTAACCAGTTTTGTCAAAAGCGGGAAAACCATCCCAACCATTATGGTTGAGGACGCTGCAACACCAAATTAGAAAATTTTGGACAAATATCTTGAATGGGAACCAATTGCTTTATAAATTAGGAGACCATTGCGGTCCCTTCGTCTATCGGTTAGGACGCCAGGTTTTCAACCTGGAAAGAGGGGTTCGATTCCCCTAGGGACTGCCATTTATTAGTTCAAATGCCTTACATTCGAATCAATAATCTCTTAAGAAATACAAGTTCCATACTCAATTCCAGTAATCATTTTTTTCGAATTTGAATCTTCATGGATCTTCCCCCTACAGTCTCTTCACCTACAGCATGAAGTGTTAAAATGGCCCAAAGACCTTCTTTCAGACTTGGTATAGAAGAAGAATATTTGCTGGTTGATCCAACAACCAAGGATCTGATTCGCCAACCAGACCCAAGGTTCATGGAGGTTTGTCAGGAGGAGATCAAGGGTCAGGTGGTAAATGAATACCTACAATGTCAGGTTGAGGTAGGTACCAAGCCGAACGCCAATGTAGCAGAATCCTATAAGGAACTCCTTTCCCTCAGAACCACAATTTCACAAGTATGCAGCGATTTCGGCTATGCACCGATTGCAGCCTCCACACATCCCTTTGCTACCTGGAAAGATCAGAGTCATACTCCCAAGAAAAGATACGACACCTTGACCTCGGATCTTGGTCTTACGGCCAGAAGACTCCTTATTTGCGGGATGCATATCCATATCGAAATTGAAGATGAAGACTTGCGTATCGACCTGATGAATCAGGCAAGTTATTTTCTTCCACATTTACTGGCCCTGTCATGCTCTTCACCATTTTGGGAAGGTGAAGATACCGCCCATTCTTCTTACCGACTTGCGGTGTTCGATACCCTGCCCAGAACAGGATTGCCCGACAAGTTGGATTCCCACTCAAGTTATGTTGATTTGGTCAATTCTCTGGTCTCCACGAATTGTATTGAAGATTCAAGCAAGATCTGGTGGGATATCAGGCCATCGGCCAAATTCCCGACACTTGAACAACGAATTACCGATATCTGCAGTACATTACGGGATACCATGGGGCTGGTTGCAACCTATCAATCCCTCATTGCCTATCTTTACAGATTAAGGGCTTCCAACCAAACCTGGAGATCCTATCATCGAAGTCTGATCACCGAGAACAGATGGAAGGCACAACGCTATGGAGTTTCAGGGGATTTGATCGACCTAGGAAAAAACAAGCTGGTTCCCTTTGAAGACCTGACGGAAGAGTTGATTGATTTGCTATGGTATGACGCAACTGAATTGGAATG
>CAZHIL010000161.1:0-8222 GCA_964532985.1 uncultured Albidovulum sp.
GTGCGAGCCCCAACCCTCCCAGCATCCAGAAAATGGCTGAATGTGCCGCACGATTATCACCATAAAATATCAAGTAGTTGGTAATGGCAGAAAATAGAAAAGAAACAGCCAATCCAGAAAGAATCAGTTTTTCGGGAGCGCTCGTGCGTAAACCGTGAACGAGTGCCAGCACGATTCCAGAGGCCACAAGGCCACCACAGAAAGCTGCCAGTGGCAACGTCCAGAAACCTAGAATATCTCCAGTGATTGTGATTACAAAGACTGCTCCTGCTGCCGCACCTGAAGAGAGACCGAATAGAAACGGATCAGCAAGGTCGTTACGAGTCGTGGTTTGAAGAATGACACCAACAATTCCCAATCCAGCGCCGATAATTGCGGCAAATAATGTTCTAGTAAGACGCAGATCAAATACGATTCGATGCTGTAAGGTCATTTCTCCTTCAGTCAGCCCCAATCCCAACGAGATACCAACCGAGACATCTGAAAGTGATATGGGAGTTGTTCCATAAACGATGGATACCAGTAGCAGAGCGGCCAGAATAACCGCTCCAAGAATCGTTATTTGTATAGATCGGCTCAAATCAGTTGATCTCAGAATGCATGGCCTTGGCCAATTTTTCAATCGCCTCAATATTGGCTGGTCCCGGTGTCAATTCCTCGTAACGTAAACCGACCCAGCGATTGTTTCTGACAGCATCGGTCAGCGACATTAGAGGATGATCCTGCAAAAACCGGAATGTATCATTGGCTCCATTGCCTGTCTGGTAGTCAAGCAGGATAAGAAATTCAGGATTGGTACTGGCAACCGCTTCCCATGAAGTACGCCCCCAACTGATTTCCAGATCATGGGTAACAGACTGGCCACCAGCAGCAGAAATCATTGCATCGGGAATTGCAAACTTTCCTGACGTAAAAGGAGCATCCGCTGGACCATCCAATAGAAACACCCGGGGTTTGGGTAAATCCGCGGTTTGTTCTTGAATTGAAGTCAATTGACTTTTCCAGCCAGCAACTAGAGCCTCTGCACGGTTTTCGACCTTCATCACTTTCCCCAATCTGAGAATATCATCAAACAGGAGATCCATGCTGGCTTCCGGCCGATCCTTGTCCAGATGCACACAGCTCTCGGTCAAAATCATTGTCTTAATTCCAAAAGGTGCAAGTGTATCAGGAGTAACTTCTCCACCAGGTCTCATGCCATAATACCAGCCGGCGAAAAATAGGTCGGGATCAACCGCTACAAGGTTCTCGACTGTCGGATATTTTGGTGCAAGTTCAGGGATATTCCCACGTAAGGCATTAAATTCCGGACTTGCCTTGTACCAACCTGTAATTCCTGTTAATCCGACAATCCGTTCTTGCAGTCCCAAAGCGAATGCCATATCAGCCATATTCATGTCATGGACAACCAACCTCTCGGGAGTTGTTTCGAATACAAGCGGTTCACCACAATTGTCGACTGTCTGTGCTTCCGTGACAGCACCAAAAGTCAGGGCAAGGCATAGGGGATAAATCAAGTATGATTTTATCATGGATTGCTCTTTTGATTAGAACTTTTGGTATTCCGAATATCAATAGCCGGGATCATGCGACCGTCACGGTAAAAACATAAATAGTCGACACCGAAGGTTTCACGAACTCGCTCAGGTGTTAGCACCTGGTTAACTGTACCAAATGCAGTCATTTGGGCAGAATGCATTAATGCGACATGGGTAGCAAAGACAGGTATCATCACCAGATCATGAATGACCATCACTACGGTGATTCCAAGGTCAGCAACCAACGACAAAATCCGACTCTTTGCATCTGGATCAAGATGATTGGTAGGTTCATCAAGAAACAGCAGGAAAGGATTCTGTGCAAGTGCCCGAGCAATATGAGCACGTTGCCGTTCACCACCTGACAGAACTTCAATTCGCTTATCGGCCAATGAACTCAATCCCGTCAAATGCAAAATTCGATCAAGATCAGCCCTATGCTCCTCGATAGAACGGTCAGCCCAGATCGGGACCTGACCCAATGCGACGTAATCGCGTAACATCAATAAACCTTCAGGATGTTCCTGCTGACTTACTACAGCAATGGTACGTGCTCGCTCGGGTGCGGACATATGTTTTATGCTGCGACCCTGAATCAGAACATCGCCTTTTGTTATACTGCTTATACCACTGAGCAAGTTTAACAGGGTTGTTTTACCAGCCCCGTTTGGTCCAGCAATCGCAAGAATGGATCCTTCTTTCAGGTCAAAGGATACATCCTGTAACAGGATGGAATCGTTGAGAATGTAATTAAGATTTTTGACGAGCAGCAATGATGAAGTCATTCAGATATCCTCTGACCATCGCTTCACATGGCTTGTCATGGCTGGATGAATTCTGCTAATCTCATCTGACCTGTTTTGATCTCGGCAGGTACCTTCAGGTCCAATATATGTCCATCCCATCCTCGGTAATTGCATCAGATGGGGTATCATCATTACCATACCTGTAAAGTCCCATAACAAAGAAGCATATACGACCTTGTAACTGCTGGATACCAGATGATTGAATCGGGATTGCCACAAGAGACCCCAACTCAGATTTCGTGCTTCTGGCTTTGCAGTTTTCATCAAATTAACCAAATCCATTGTGATTCGGGAGAATCCCCCCAAGCATCTAATTTTTACCGTCCCGTAAGGGGTTGAATATATCCTTGGAGTTGGGGATGGAGCTATTGGTAATTCATTCAACTGCTGGCCCATCCCGGAACACCCCGTCCGGAAGACAAACTTTGATGGCAGGTCTCCTGACTCGTGCGTTTTATTCCCTTGTACCTTCCCAACCTTGGTCAGTGGTTTCCACAAGGGTACTCTTCACTTACAGTTGCGGGGGCAGTTACGGTCTTGGCACCTAATGGTTACACCTCACCGTATTCCCTATTAATCCCAGTCTTATGACTTTTCGGGAACCATTGGGAATAATTATTAGGATAAATCAGGATTTTGTAAAGTGGAATTTGAAAATATTTTGGGTACTTGAACCCAGGAATGCTCAATCAGTGTTTTCTGTCGTTATGTTTTTGATTTCATCAAGGGATACCGTATCCTTATCATTATCCAGAATATCGTCAACATCATCCTCAACGCCATCTTCGTCATCATTATCATCCTTCATGGTGACATCGCTACTGTCAAGTTCTAGATCAATACCTTCTTCCTGATCTCTTACTTCAGGGATAACATCCTCCTTGAAAAAAACCTCCAACTGATAGCCACAATTCGGGCACTCGACAGGGTACCGTTGCATGTCATAAAACTTTGTGCCACAGCTATCGCACCGATGTTTTGAACCCCAAACTTCCTTTGGCATTGAATTCCCCTTAATTTAATTGGTAGGTTGTTGAAATAGTATTACTAGTCAGAAATACTAGGCATGAATGGCACCATCACCACAAGCAAGTGCAGCCTCCTTCACAGCCTCAGAATATGTGGGGTGACCATGACATGTCAAGGCAATATCTTCAGCCGAGACTCCAAACTCCAGGCCGAGGCATACCTCCTGAATCAAATCCGAGGCTGAAGGGCCAATGATATGACAACCCAGAATTTTATCTGTTTCCCGGTCAGCGAGCATTTTAACGAAGCCACCTGCCTGGAAAATCGACTTGGCCCGGGCATTGCCCTGAAACGGAAACTTGCCAATCTTGTAATCCACACCCTCTTCCTTCAATTGTTCCTCGGTTTTCCCGACCGCGGCCACCTCCGGTTGTGTATATATGACAGATGGAATGACATCATGATTGACATAACCCTTGTTGCCAGCAATTTCTTCTGCTACCGCTACCCCCTCATCCTCGGCCTTATGCGCTAGCATGGGGCCTGGGGTTACATCTCCAATGGCATATATTCCCTTGATATTGGTCTGAAAAATCGAATCTACTTCAATCTGTCCTTGCTCGGTCAGTCCTATACCGAGTTTTTCCAGACCGAGATCATCCGTATAGGGCCTTCTACCAGTAGAGAGAAGGACAATGTCGGCCTTTATGGTTTCCACCTTGCCGGTTTTTCTGATCTTGAATTCAACAGAATTGGTCTTGCCCTTCTTGGTAACAGAGGTAACTTCCACTCCCAATTTGAAATCCATCCCCTGCCTTTTCAGTATTCTCTGAAGGGTCTTGGATACTTCTGCATCCATGCCAGGTGTAATTCCATTAAGATACTCCAGAACCGTTACCTTTGATCCCAGTCTTGCATAAACCGAGCCCAGCTCAAGACCAATGACCCCAGCCCCAATAATGACCAACTCCGCCGGAATGGATGACAATTCCAATGCTCCCGTGGAGGTGACCACGGTTTTTTCATCAACTTCCACACCTTTCAGGGAACTTGATTCCGAACCTGTTGCGATTACAATATTCCTAGTTTCAAAGGTTTGATCTCCAACCTGTACCTTGCCCGGCTCAACGATTTTCCCCTTACCCTTGATCCAGTCAACCTTGTTTTTTTTGAACAGGAATTCTATGCCACCAGTGTTGGCGTCGATTGTTGATTGTTTGTAGGCCAGCATCTTGTTCCAATCTATTGAAGGGGAATCGGTCACAATGCCAACCTTCGGAAAGTTATGAATTGCTTCATGGTATTGGTGGGATGCATGCAGGAGGGCCTTGGATGGTATACACCCTACATTGAGACATGTCCCACCAAGAGTTTCCCTACTTTCGACACAGGCCACCGAAAGGCCTAGCTGACCAGCTCGGATAGCACAAACATATCCACCCGGACCACCCCCAATTACAATCAAATCGTAAACAGCCACTGTGTTTCCTTTTCTAATTTCCTAACATGTTCAAAGGTCAATGGAATCTGACCATAATCCAGATAATAGATCCCCTCAAAACGGATGATTTAGATATCAAGCAACATCCGCCTTGGATCTTCAAGAGCCTCCTTGACCCTGACCAGAAATGTGACAGCCCCCTTGCCATCAACGATTCGATGGTCATAGGAAAGGGCAAGGTACATCATCGGCCGGATTTCAATTTTCCCGTCAACGACAACAGGCCTGTCCTGAATCTTGTGCATCCCCAAAATACCCGATTGGGGAGGATTCAATATGGGTGAGGACATCAAGGACCCGTAAATCCCCCCATTGGAAATTGAAAATGTTCCTCCTTGCATGTCATCCATAGTCAACTTGCCATCCCTGGCCTTCTTGCCATAATCGGCAATGGCCAGTTCGATATCGCCAAAACTCAATTTCTGGGTGTTCCTGATTACGGGTACGACCAATCCTGTTGGAGTCCCCACTGCAATTCCCATGTTCACATACTTGCGGAAAACAATATCGGTACCATCAATTTCACCATTGACTTCCGGTACTTCCAAAAGTGCATTTGTACAGGCCTTTACAAAGAAGGACATGAAACCCAGCTTGATATCGAATTTTTGACTGAAATCTTCCTTGTACTGCTGGCGCAACCGCATGATTTCAGACATGTCGACTTCATTATAGGTCGTTAGGATAGCTGCCGTATTCTGGGCCGCTTTCAACCTGCTAGCAATGGTCTGCCTCAATCGTGACATTGGAATGCGCTCTTCCAGCTCGCCAACCGATACAGCAGGTTGCTGGCCTTTCATGGAAGAAATATCCGCCATGTTAATAACATCCTGTTTCATGACACGCCCGTCTTTACCTGTTCCTGATACAGCGTCTCTATCAATCCCTTTTTCAGCCATTATCCTTTTGGCGGATGGTGCATCTTCAGGTGCTTTCCCCCTTTGGGGTTGAACTTCTGGTTTAGGTTCGGGATCCTTAACGGTGTTTTCCTTTAGAGCAGCAGGTTTGGAAGTTACTTCGGGAATACCTTCGCTCAACGTGGCCAAAAGGGCATCAACAGAAACATCCTCTCCCTTGTCTGCTACAATTTCAGATAAGATACCACCTTTTGGGGCACGAACTTCAATGGCGACTTTTTCAGTATCAAGGTCACAAACTACCTCGTCCTGTTCCACGACATCACCCGTAGACTTGTACCAATTCCCAACAGTGGCTTCAGTAATACTTTCACCCAATGTTGGTACCCTAATTTCAATGGACATAATTCAAATCCCTATTCCAAGGCTTTATCAATTAATTCTTGCTGTTCCTTGCGGTGTTGCTCCAGCAATCCGGTGGCAGGTGAGGCCGAGGCCTGTCTGCCAACATATTCCACTCTTTTTGTTTTTGCTTTTATATGGTTCAATACCCACTCCAGATTGGGTTCGATAAATGACCAACTCCCCTGGTTTTTGGGTTCTTCCTGACACCATACCATTTCTGCCTTCTTGAACCTTCCCAACTCGGCAATCAAACTTCTTGCCGGGAATGGATAAAGTTGTTCTACCCTGAGAAGATAGACATCATCGATTCCCCTCTTGTCCCTTTCATTCAGCAGGTCATAATATACTTTTCCAGTACTTAGGACCACCTTTCTGATCTTGCTATCTGCAACCAGATTGATATCTGAATTACCCTTTTGCGCATCATCCCAAAGTACCCTGTGAAAGGTTGTACCCTCATAGAAATCTTCCAGATTGGAAACTGCCATCTTATGCCGAAGCAGGGACTTTGGTGTCATCATGATAAGGGGCTTACGAAATTCCCGGTGCAATTGTCTCCTCAGTATATGGAAGTAGTTGGCCGGGGTTGTACAATTGGCCACGATCCAGTTATCTTCAGCCGATAATTGCAGAAATCTCTCCAACCGAGCAGATGAGTGTTCGGGTCCCTGTCCCTCGAATCCATGCGGAAGCAGGACAACCAACCCCGACATCCTCAACCATTTCCTTTCACCCGAGGCAATGAATTGATCAAAGATTATCTGGGCACCATTGGCAAAATCCCCAAATTGTGCTTCCCACAATACCAGGGCATTCGGTTCTGTTAATGAATACCCGTATTCAAAACCCAATACGGCGAATTCGGATAGCATAGAATCAATAACCTGCAATGATTTTTGATCACCTTCCAAGTGATTGAGGGGATAGTATCTCTCCTCCGATTCCTGATCGATGAAAGCCAGATGTCGTTGGCTGAAGGTACCCCGGGTACTGTCCTGACCAGCAAGTCTGACTGGATACCCTTCAAGTAACAAACTGCCGAAAGCCAAGGCTTCTCCGATGGCCCAATCACACCCCTTGCCCGTTTCAAACACCTTCTTCCTACCGTTCAGAATCCTCTTCAAGGTAGGATGGATATTGAAGTCATCGGGATAGTCGGATAACCCCTTCCCGATTTTCTGGATGACTTCCTCCTTGATTCCTGTTCGCCCTCTTTCATACTGTTCAGGCAGGGTACGAAGATGAGACCATCTTCCATCAAGCCAATCAGCTTCATTCGGACGGTAGGAATTGGCAACCTCCAATTCATTTTCCAGCTTTTCCCTGAATTTGGTTTTCATTTCGAAAATATCATTTTCGGGAACCAGGCCCTCCTGGACTAGCTTCTTGGAATAAATCTCAAGGGTAGTTTCATGCCTTCTGATGTTCCTATACATCCTTGGTTGGGTAAACATGGGATCATCACCCTCATTATGACCAAACCTGCGATAACAGAACATGTCGATAATGGCATCTTTGTGGAATTTCTGGCGAAATTCCGTGGCAACCTTGGCGGCATGAACTACTGCTTCGGGATCATCACCATTGACATGAAAAATCGGAGCTTCGATCATCATGCCTATATCGGTGGGATATGGTGAGGACCGTGAATAAAACGGTGTGGTGGTAAATCCAATCTGGTTGTTGACTACAAAATGGATGGTTCCACCAGTTTCATGACCGTCCAGACCGGATAGGCCAAAGCATTCGGCCACAATTCCCTGACCGGCAAAAGCAGCATCACCATGGAGCAAAACCGGCAACACCTTTGTTCGGTCATGATCTTTCAACTGGTCCTGCTTGGCCCTGACCTTGCCGAGCACAACAGGATTGACGGCTTCAAGATGCGAGGGGTTGGCAGTTAGTGACAAATGGACACTGTTGCCATCAAATTCGCGGTCCGAGGAAGCACCCAGATGATATTTGACATCGCCTGAACCCTCAATTTCTTCCGGTTTGTAACTACCCCCTTGGAATTCATGCAATATTGCCCTGTACGGTTTTTCCATGACATTGGCAAGCACATTCAGACGGCCCCGGTGGGGCATTCCTATGACAATTTCCCTAATTCCGAGAGAACCACCACGCTTGATGATTTGTTCCATTG
>CAZHIL010000162.1:0-4805 GCA_964532985.1 uncultured Albidovulum sp.
CCGATCGTATTGAACATGCTTGCCAATGCCCCCGAGAAGGAAAGAAGAAAAATCAAGCATAAGGTGGAGGTCTTCACGGCAGGTGCACCTCCTGCCCCAGCTACACTGCAGGCCTTTGAATCCTTGAATTGCAATGTAACACAGGTTTATGGCTTGACCGAAACCTTCGGTCATATAACCGAATGTGTTTGGCAGGATAGTGAATGGGAGAAATTGAATCCTGATCAGAAGGCCGAAATCAAGGCACGGCAGGGCGTGGCCTTTCCACATATGGAGTACGTAGAGGTCTTGCATCCTGAAACCAAAACTCCCGTGCCCAATGATGGGCATACGACGGGAGAAATTTTCATTCGTGGCAATTCTGTCATGAAGGGATATTATCGTGATCCGAAAGCAACAAGGACTTCCTTTGATGGAGGAAAATTTGCCTCTGGTGATATAGCCGTTCAATTTCCGGACAGTTACATTCAAATTACCGATCGGGCAAAGGATATAATCATTTCCGGTGGAGAGAATGTTTCTTCGGTTGAGGTTGAGGGGATAATCATGAAACACCCTTCGGTTCTTCTTTGTGCCGTGGTCGCCAAGCTTGATCCCAAGTGGGGTGAAGTACCATTTGCATTTGTTGAATTGAAGCCAGATGAAAATCCCACTTCAGATGAAATAATTGATTTCTGTCGTGAGCATCTGGCCGGATTTAAAACTCCGAAGGGAGTAAGTTTTGGTGAACTCCCGAAAACGGCTACAGGCAAGATCCAAAAGTTTCAATTGCGTGAGCAACTGAAAGAAACATAAGTGTTATACGTTTAACTTGGCATATCTCAGGATTGATAGGACTGGATTCAAATGATTGCTTTCCCGGGCTATGTAATCCTTGAATGTGAAGGATTATGGCAATCGCCAGAAACCACGACAAAACAATCGGTCATTGTCAAATACGGCAGTCATACATTGACTTTTCTGTCTTCCGATGGAACGGGAACAGTTTTGAGACATTGGTCATTGGATACCATAATCGAGCAACCTCCCAGCGAATACTATTACTGCTTTTCTCCAGATTCATCTGGAAATGAATTCATACTGATCAATGATGACCTGATGGTAAATGCCATCAGGGACCTTGTACAGGTGGAAGGTCAAGCTGTTGAAAACCCCAGGGGTAATTTCTGGAAATTCTTTGGTAAATTCATTGCCTTCGTCCTGGTGATGGTCGGAATTACATACTATTACTCAGATTACATCGGACAGAATATCGCCCGAGCCATTGTTGGACCCAAGCGGGCAGAAATCGGTGAAAGCATTTACGCAAATATTCTTGAACTTGGAAATAGTGAATGTTTGGTAGACGATACAATTGTGGATAAATTCGAAAACCGTCTTTTTCCTGAAACCAACTATGAAATCAGGCTTGTTTCAGGAGGGATACCAAGTGCAACAGTTTTGCCAGGTGGTATTGTTGTAATTAATGGTGCACAATTCAATCTATATGATGACAAACCAGAAGTTTTTGCGGGTTATTTGCTTCTGGCCAATGAAAGGAACAGGATCAAGGATTCACTCATTGATTTCATGGAAACTGCCGGATTGCTGACCTCACTCAGATTATTGTTGGGAAGAGAAATTTCACCCTACATTTATCAGGAATTTGCTTCTGATCTTGCAAAGCCATCCACAATCTATGTTCCTGAAGATATTCTGTACCGGAAGTTTCTGGAAAAAGGCATACCTCCCGAGCCATTTTCAATATTTCTTTTATCCGAAGGCATGGATCCGGAACTGTTCACCGACGAGGATACTCTTCTTGATGGTATCACGCAACAACTGCTGGAAGACACTGAGTGGATCGAACTGCAAAATTCCTGTAACTGAATTCACTCAACCAGCACACCATTTTCCAAACAAACGACCCTATCCATCTGTTCTGCAAGACTGAGGTTGTGTGTGGCGATAAGTGCACTTATACCAGAAACTTTTACCAGTTCCTTAATCACCTCAAAAATCTGTTGGGAATTATCCACATCCAGATTACCCGTAGGTTCGTCAGCCAGAATCAAATTGGGTGAGTTAGCCAGGGACCGACAAATTGCGACCCTTTGTTGTTCACCACCAGACAATTCCGATGGGCGATGATTTATCCTGTCGCTCAAACCTACTCTCTCAAGCAATTTGCTAGCATGTTTACGGGCACTGGATTTGGCAATACCATTTGCAAGTTGGGGTATCATCACATTTTCAAGCGCATTGAATTCAGGTAATAAATGGTGAAATTGGTAAACAATACCCACTTCCTTTCTCCTGACCTCCGTTCTGGCTGAATCTGAAGCCTTAGTCACATCCTTGCCATTAATTTCAAGAGATCCCTTGTCAAAGGATTCCAGTAAACCCAATATAAACAATAGGGTAGATTTTCCAGCTCCAGACGGGGCAAGCAGACCGACCACTTCACCATGATTCATGTTAAGGTCAACATCTTTCAGGACCATGACCTCATTGGGTTTTCCCAAATTATAGGATTTGCCAATACCCCTAGCAGTTAAAACCGGATCATTCATATCTGATGGCTTCACCTGGATACATATTGGCTGCTCTACTTGCTGGAATAAGGGTTACTCCATAGGTTAGAACCAATGATAGAATGACAGCAGACAAAACATCAGCAAATTCTATTTTTGCTGGTACATTCGAAAGAAATCTTACTGATGGGTCCCAGACATCACCTCCGGCCAAGTAATTTACAAAGGTGAATATCGGGTCAATATAAATTGCAAACAAACACCCGAAAATGACACCCGCTATCGTACCGGTTGTACCGATCAGGGCACCAAATATGAAGAAAATCCTCATGATTGATCCCCGAGTCAAACCAACGGACCTTAATATTCCAATGCTGCTGGACTTGTTTTTAACCAGCATGATCAACCCCGATACAATATTGAATGATGCCACAAGGACCAGGATCGACATGACAATAAACATCAAATTGTCTTCCATACGAAGTGCACGCAGAATGGATCTGGAGGAATCTTTCCATGACCAGGCAAAAAAGCCATCTCCAGCCATTTCGATGATTTTTGGTTCAAGGGCCTCCACGCTTTCGGGATCGTTTACAAAAACTGCCAATTCATCAGCATAACCCTCCCGGTTAAGGAATTTTTGAGCCTCGGCAAAGGGAAGATAAACCCTGGTATTGTCGATATCATATCTTCCGACCTCAAAAATATAAACCACCTGATAACTGTTAATACGAGGTGATACTCCAAATGCAGTTTTGACCCCATCCGGTGAAATCAGTCTTATGGAATCTCCTATCCTGACACCGAGATTGCGTGCAACACCATTTCCTATGGCAATACCTGACTCCAAATCCTCCAAATCACCAAAATAGCTTACAGGTTGGTTGATCAACGGTATTTTTCGGATATCTTCGATTGACAACCCAAATAGCTCCACCCCTGTATTGTTGGGTCCGGAACTGATCAAGAGCCTGGAACTGATCACGGGAACCACATGATCGACTCCCTCAATTGATGCAATACGGTTTACCTTTTCCTCATAATCGGAAATCAATGCCGACCTGTCCCCACGATCATTGATGTATTGGCTTGAATAAATTGTTGTATGTGGATTAGCACCCAGTACGGTTTGGACAAATTCAGCCCTGAAACCAGTTCTTACCGCGAAGGTTGCGACCAAAGCAAAAACCGCTATGGTAATACTTAGAAAAGAAATCAGGGTCATCCCGCTGACACCTCCCTGGCTTCTTTTTGATTTAAGATACCTTAAGGCAATCATCCATTCGAAGGAGGCAAACGGTTTAGTATTTTCCAGCAATTCAAATTTTTCCTGCAAGTCCTGAAGTTATGAAATTAGTTTGGTATTGATTAAGGTAATATTAAACCAAACTGGTCTTAAGTTAACCAGAAATTCCCGTTTGAATTATTTATCCACATTAACTCGGGTTTGGAAGTAACATAAATACTGTCAGATAACCAACAATTTAGTATTCTCAAATTAATTTGTTGGGTAAAACCAGTCAGGTAACTACCCAGACTACAAGCTAAGTTAATTCTTTAATCAGGGAAACAATATTTTCCGTTGGGATTTCCCTGCTTTCCCCGGTGTGCCGGTCGGTCAATTCAACTATGCCTTTTTTTAACCCTCTTGGGCCAACGGTAATGCGCCAGGGAATTCCAATAAGTTCCATGGTCGCGAACTTGGATCCAACCCGTTCATCACGATCATCATAAAGGGGATCCAGATTGGCGTTGATCAGCTCGGAATAGATTTTTTCACTGATTTCGCAGGATTCCCTGTCTCCCATTACCGTATTGACGATACCCACTTTAAAAGGGGCCACTGAAAGGGGCCACTTTATCCCCTTGTCATCATGGAATGCCTCAATGATAGCTCCAACCAGCCGTGATACTCCGATACCATGAGAACCCATATGAACTGGAACCTGTTTTCCTTCCGAATTGGTCACGTGTGCCCCCATTGGTTCGGAATATTTGGTGCCAAAATAAAATATCTGACCTACCTCAATGGCTCTTGATACCCCCTGAAATTCCTTGGGTACATCTCGATCAAAGGATTCGGGATTATGGGTCTCGTCAGTTCTGGCATAGGGTGCCGTCCATTCATCAACAATCTTTTGGCATTCATCAATATCATCAAAATCGACATTGGCAATCCCGAAATTGAAATCCAGGATTCGTTTGTCAAAAAACACTTCTGACTCACCAGTATCTGCCAGAACAAGAAACTCATGACTGTAATTGCCTCCAATGGGACCTGTATCAGCACGC
>CAZHIL010000163.1:0-2259 GCA_964532985.1 uncultured Albidovulum sp.
TGCTATTCACTGATTGATCTAACCCGCCGGTCCGTACCCTTGATGAAGTCCGGTGGTTCGATTATTACCCTTACCTTTATCGGATCGAACAGGGTAACACCAAATTACAACGTTATGGGAGTCGCCAAGGCGGCCCTGGAATCAACCGTAAAATATCTGGCCAATGATTTGGGGAAAGATGGTATCAGGGTAAATGCCATAAGCCCCGGTCCCATGAAAACACTTGCCGGAGCTGCCATAGGATCGGCAAGAAAAACTTTCAGACACACGGAATCCAACGCTCCAATGGGTGCCAATTCTACCCTTGAGCATGTTGGCGGAACTGCTGTTTACCTCGCTTCGGACTATGGTGCCTCAACTACTGGTGAAATCATCAAGGTGGATGGCGGTTTCCATATTCTTGGGATGCCTCAGGCTGAAAATCTTTAATCCTAACCTTTAATCGGGTTCAACCAAACCTACGACTGCCTTGGCAGCATCAACAACAATGGCAATTGTACCCATGTTGTCCACGTGAAACGGTTCTTTCATCACCGCTCCCCCATTGGAATTTACCTTCGCCAGTGCCTCATCCATATTGGCTACGGTCAAGTAAACAAACCAGTTTGGAGGAATTTGATCACCACCAGCGATGAATGCGATATCCATATAACCGGCAACGGGCACTCCATCGTGCAGAAATAGTGTGTACAGGTGATCTGGCATATCCTGGCTGGTCCAGCCCATAACTTCCAAATAGAACTTCTTGGCTGCCTCCAGGTCACTGGCATTAAGTTCGTTCCAGCAAATTTTACCCGGTTGTGGTTTAAAGCTATCAGTCATAATCCTTACCTTCGAATATGAAAAAAACTAGTTTCTAACCATTATGGGATTGAAGGTAAAGGTAATAGTTTATGTTCTGCTTATATGGGTACCAGTTAGCTGCATAAAAATGTGCCACTTATCCCAAGAATTCGTATCTGGGTTTCATCCAAATACCAACTTCACAATACCAATTTAAAAATCCAAATGCTGGATTAGTGTAAGAAAATTAAACGGGTACGTGACGTAATTGAGTACCATATACCCACCCAATCCAGATTGATAATCCTATATCCAGCAGGAATTTAAGCAAACATTATTCAGGAATCTAAGGGACTTGGTGGTGCAAATGGATCTGGAATGTCAACCGGGTTATCACCCTCCACAACATTCTGGTTGGCTTGCGGTTCAATTGATTCGGTAGGCTGGATTCCCTCTTCTCCATATTCAGCGATAAGGGTAGTGACCATTTGATCATCAATACCCTCAAAGGTTGGCAATGCACCGCCTAATTCGGGCTGTATCCATGATCCTCCTTCAATTGCAACAGGCTCTTTGTCCAGAACAGGTTGACCTTTATTGCTGAGTTGTAATTTGCCTAACCATGTCTCAGGTAACCGTGGTAGGATCAATCGCGCTTTGTCTATCGCATCTAGTAGCCCATGGGTAGGTTTTCCATTTGGTGGCTGTGTTGTGTGAACAATACTTGATTGATTATTGCTATTCGTGATTGAGAGAATGCGATTAAAAGAAATTCTTTCAATAAGCGCTAGTGGACCAAAATCTTGTGATTTTGAACCGGCGGCACATGCCATGCGCCATAAAGGCATGACATACCTATCCAACATCCCGAGACCAACAAAATCCCTCTCTTCCATTCTGTTGGCTGCAGCCAGTGTTTTGTTAACTGCTAGGTCAACGAAATGAAGCCTTTGGCCGAAATCCGGATCAGGAACAGGAGCGAAATACTCAAGATTTAATGCTTGTGACCATTGGAGGGTCGCAGTGGATATCCCTGGTCTCATTACTCGACATTCTCGAAAGCCAGTATAGGTTTTTGTTTCCTGTACAGTTAAACCTGCATCCTCAAGGACTCTTTTATCAATACGCATGACAGGTTCGGGATCACCGGCGGTAAAAATATCCTGATCATCAGACAACCTCATACCGTGATACTGAATTACTGAACCACCTGCAAAAGGACTGGATGTCGTTCTATTTTCACGGATTAGCTCCAGTATTTCCTTTTGAAAATCATCAAGGGGCAATTAGTTCATCCCATTCAGTTTTTTCCAAGATTCTCGCCGCTAGTCGGGCGGCATTGAGATCACCGTAATCCTGAAGACTTCCAGCAATTCCCTGCAAGCCACTGATAGTTGCATGCCCGGGTACACTCCAAAGACAAGTATTCCCATAATGATCATAGGCTTTCTTTCGCAAGAGCAACAATTCTTCGCC
>CAZHIL010000164.1:0-3989 GCA_964532985.1 uncultured Albidovulum sp.
TGAAAAAGTCGGAAAAACCTTTGGTAAAGTTCAGTCCCATACCGGGGAAAGCACATTCAACAGTTCCGAATTTTTGAAGAAGGATGTGTTTTTCCATATGAGGATAGAACCCTATATCCTTTATACTGGTTCCAAGCATCCCGACCTCAAACCAATTTTTGATGGGGTGGCTAAACAGTTGGCAGATGTTAACAAAACCTTGGTTCATGGGGATGTATCACCCAAAAACATACTTGTGAAATCCGGTGAACCGATCCTGATTGACGCTGAATGCGCAACAATGGGAGAGCCTGCTTTTGATGTGGCCTTTTGCCTTAACCATTTTTTTCTGAAGGCCGTGTTTTCTCCCCAATTCAAGAAAGGATTGGAGGAAGCCTCCCTTCGTTTCTTCGAGTGTTATAACGAGTTTGTACATTGGGAAGATAAGCAGGATTTCAGTCGACGAGTTGCCAAATTGCTTCCCATGTTGGGTCTGGCCAGAGTGGATGGCAAATCACCGGTTGAGTATTTGAACCCGGACCAACAGGAGGGTGTCCGGCAAATAGTGATTCCCCTGATACTTTCACCACAGAATTCTATTCAATCAACCATCAATGCCCAATTTTCCGGTATAGGATAGCTTATACCTTGACCGCAAAAATTCAAAATATAAGAGCCAGAAGAATTTGGGATTCGAGAGGTTTCCCTACTGTTGAGGTTGAGCTTGAATCTTCCAATGGCATCTTGGGACGAGGCCTTGCTCCAGCTGGAGCTTCCAAAGGCAAACGAGAAGCAATTGAATTGAGAGATGGAGGGCAATCCCTTCAGGGGAAGGATGTAAACCGCTCGCTGCAAGTGATAGCAAGCGAGATAAGTCCCCGGTTGATTGGAAGAAATCTTGATGAAGCTGCTGACATTGATCGATTTCTTATTGCTGAGGATGGGACAAGACAAAAATCAAATTACGGTGGCAATACCCTGGTTGCCATTTCATTGGCACTTTATAACGCTTGGGCAAGTTCTGAGGGGATTCCCCTTTGGAAACTGTTCTCCAGGATAACAGATTCAAAACCACTGGTACCACTACCTGAGATTCAGATATTTGGAGGAGGTGTCCATGCTTCCAACAGGGTTGATATACAGGATTTCATGATCATGGTTCCCAAAGCCTCAAGTTTTGCCGAAGCGTTGGAGGTCACCTCGGAAATCTATCACAGCGCAGGATCATTACTCAAACAGAAGGGGAAATTGGCCGGTGTTGCCGATGAGGGTGGCTGGTGGCCTGATTTTGATAGTAATGAGGAAGCATTAGAAATGCTTGTTAGGGCCATGGAAGAGGTTGGAGAAAAGCCTGGCGATCGTGTGGTTATTTCCCTTGATATTGCATCTTCGGAATTCTATCGGGACAACATGTACTGGTTGGGATTGGAAGGCAAGGAATATACTGCCGAACAATGGATTGTGATTCTGGAAGGATGGTTGGCTGCGTACCCCATTGTTTCGATTGAAGATCCAATGGCTGAAAATGATCCTGAAGGGATGATCGAATTCACAAGAAGGTTTGGGAAAAAATACCAAATAGTTGGGGATGATTATCTGGTAACATCTGAACAATTGGTGAAGAAATCCCATGAGGAGGGTGCCTGCAATTCCCTGTTGTTGAAGGTTAACCAAGCGGGAACAGTAACTGAGGCGATTGAAGCATACAAAGTTGCCGAGTCCTTCGGGTGGAATACCATCGTTTCAGCCCGTTCAGGGGAAACTGAAGATGTAACCATATCTCATCTGGCCACGGGGCTTGGTTGTGGACAACTCAAGGTTGGATCCTTCTCAAGATCGGAACGCATGGCCAAATGGAATGAATGTCTCAGAATTGAAGAAGTACTTGGAACAGGCTGTTTTGCAGGCTCCCTTTCCCTTCGGAATACCTGGTGGGGTTTTGATATTTTGGAGTAAATTCAGTTAGGACACCAAATTTGGATCTGATATCCTCAGGTTCTCAAATGAAGATGTTGTAGTGGCGTTTGATTTCCTCCTCAACTGAAGAAGGAATATACACTGGATAGTAGTTATCCAGAATATCACGGACTTTTTCCTTGGCGATATGCCAGATGTCGGGAGCTCCCCTCTCTGCCCACGCTATCGGGGGATCACGATCGGCAATCGCTGGATAGAAATAATCGCGCTGCATTGCCGCCATAGTTACATCATCTCCGAGAAAATGCCCTGTTCCCAGTACGGCATCAGTTATGGCATCATAACTGATGGTGTCATCATTGACTTCAATACCTCGAATTGATCGGTATATATGGGAATGCATCTCATTATCAAGGATGAATGCTTCAAACGAACAGCCCAAAATTGAAGCCATCATACCGCTACTCTCAAAAACCATGTTGGCTCCGGCCAATCCTGCTGATAGTGCAGTAATTCCCTTTTCCACTCCCATTTGGGCATCAACCGCCTTGGCATCACTCATGCTGGATGCAACGCCTGATGGAAGCCCCAGCCAATTGGTAATTTGAGCACTGGCAGCATTCATGATGGCTGTTTCAGCACCTCCGCCACAAAAGGCTCCGGTTCTCAGGTCCACAACAAACGGCCAATTGGAAAAAACCATGGGATGACCCTGCTTGAAACAATTCACCATGGCAAGGGAGGCCAGTGTTTCAGCCACTGAAGTTACCAGAAATCCTGCTGGAGGTGCTGGCGCCGTTGCGCCTGATTGAGCTGCCGTTATACAGTTGACTGGCAAGTTGTACCTGATACATTCTTGGCAGACTTCAACAGCATCCTGTCCATACTTGAAGGGAGAAATTATCGGACTGATGTGAACAAAACACCATGGTCTTCGGCTGAATTCTCCCTCACCACCTGAAATCATGTCAAACATCTTTACAACCGGCTCTACATGATCATGAATAAAGAAGGAGGTGGCTATCGGTTTGGTTGTGCCCTTTGCCAGTGCAAAGGCTGTATTGACATCCAAATCGTAATTATTTGGCAAGTCGGTTGCAACACAACACCTTGCAAACCAGCTTATGTTGTTGAGTTTGTCCTGTAAACGGGTAAAATTGTAAAGATCCTTCAGGGTTGAGGGACGATATAGCCCGGTATCAATATCAAGGGTTTGTACAGCAGCACCACCGGTTCCGAAATGAACCCTGTTGCCACCAACTTCAATGGACCGGGTTTCATCCCTACCATGGAGGTTTATTTTCTTGGCAGCTCCGGATATGATGTCCTCGATCATTGACCTAGGGAAACACAATCTCCCCAGCGAATTGATACGGGCACCTTTCTTGACACAGGTATCAACCAGGAAATCAGGAGCATCACCCATTCCCAATTCTTCCAGAAACTTCAGGGCATTGTCATAGATTTTTCGAATACCCTCTTCAGTTAGAGGTTTGTACTGTCCTCCAACCTGACCTGGGGGTGCTGGATTTACTTCCGGTTCCTCGGCGACCCTTTTTGCAACTCTTGCAGCTCTTCCCCCTGCACGAGACGACTTTCTTGCCATCCAATTCTCCTATAATTGATTCTTCCAATAAAAGGAATTACTCGCAATTATTTATTTTGACAATGCCGGGTTATAGATTCAAATAATCAAAATATCCAAATAAAAATATATATTTTGAAGTACCCTATCCCACGATAAACGATTTTGGTTCGTGGTGTGAGGATAATTCTGTTCAAATGACTACAATAAATGCCACCCTTTAAATATCAGGCAGTATTTTTGGTTCTGGTTTTGACATACTTATCTACAAAACATGTCAAATCAATATGAGCCTTGGCCCTGATAGGGCCAAGGTATAGGTTAATTCTGGTTTATTGGTAGTCGGCAGCGTTTTCTGCGGTAACCAAAACTGTTCCTGTATCAATAACTGGATCAAGTGATCCACCATTGATCAAGCTCACTACGCTCTCAACTCCAATTGCCCCCATATTGTAAGGGTTTTGTGCAACCGTAGCAGCCATTTCACCGGCCAATACACTCTCTGCAG
>CAZHIL010000165.1:0-2038 GCA_964532985.1 uncultured Albidovulum sp.
CGGGGAAAACTCCCGCGGTCTTGAGGTTTTCCTGTGGAAAAACCGTTCCCGCTCAGCCATTATGGGTAAATCGGGAGTGATCCTGTTGCCTGGATTGCTGGTAATTTGTAAAAAATCGGGTATTTTCTGGACGGGCACTAATTAAGTGGGATTAAGATGGGTTTTACTGAATTTTCAATTATAGTAATTATTCCCTTTGATTTCCAATTTTTCATTCATCAGGATTCATGGCTTCCCAACCCAAAATACTTGTCATAGGTTCCAACAGATTAGTTCGCGATACTTTTCAGGATCTCCTAATGGCTAGTGGAGAATTCGAGGTCGAGGTATTGGATCATATTTCTGATATTCAATCCACCTTGATGAGCACAATTTCAACAGTAATTGCATTTGTTGATGATCCTGATGATCTGGACATACTTGTGAATGATAACCAAAATTTTCCTCCTACCATACTGATCCTTTCTGATGAGCAGAAAGCTCAACTGTTAAACAAGGAACCCGATGAATTTGAGTTTGTTAGTTTTACAAAGCCGTTCTCATATCAGGAAGTGTTGATCCAATTACAGGGTATAGTAACTAGGTATGAGATAAAGCAGCAAGTAACTTTCAAATTGGACGAAATCGTTATTGACCCCTCATCCCTGACTATGACTAATGAATCGGGAGAAACGGTTCGCATGACCCAAAAAGAATTTGAACTTCTGTATATTCTCTACAAAGCCAGGGGTAAGACCCTGTCAAGGGAATATCTACTCAGGGAGGTATGGGGTTACAAAAAGGATATAATTACCAACACCCTTGATACACACATACACTGGCTGAGACAAAAAATTGAGGCAGATTCAGCCAATCCCCAGATAATCGTGACTATTGATGGGGGATACCAGATCACACCTGAATTTTCATCACAAATCCTGTAGAAAGCCATCAATCCCATGCAGTTCACCGTTGCTACCTGGAATATCAATTCAATAAGACTGCGAGAAAACCTTGTCTGCAAATTTCTGGAACAATACGAACCAGAGATTCTCTGCCTGCAGGAAATAAAATCCCCCACCGAATTGGTTGATACAAAAGCCTATAGATCTCTGGGATACAGTTATATTCTAATACATGGGCAGAAGGCCTATAACGGGGTCACCATTCTCTCCAAAATCCCCATGGTCGAGGTTGCAAGAAGAAACTTCATTAACAAGGAAGAAGCCCGACATATATCTGCAAGAATGGAAAATGGTATTACCATTGAAAATTGTTATGTACCTGCTGGCGGTGATATTCCAGATCCTGAAGAAAATCCCAAGTTCAAGGACAAGCTGGATTTCATCGCTGGGATGAAACAATGGTCAATAAATCATCCTCCCAAGAAAACCATTTTGGTTGGTGATCTCAATATCGCACCACTTGAAAATGATGTCTGGTCGCATAAACAACTGCTGAAAGTCGTTAGCCATACACCCATTGAGGTCGAGGGAATGACATCACTGATGAAAGCCGGCGGATGGATTGATACAGTTCGTACCAATATTCCCGAGGGGAAGCTATATTCCTGGTGGTCGTATCGGGCACGGAACTGGGACACCTCTGACCGCGGACGTCGTCTTGATCATATCTGGGCATCATCCGATCTTGCGAGCAATATTGGGGAATCGGTTATTCTTCGTGAAATAAGAGGATGGGAAAGACCTTCTGATCACGTTCCTGTTATGACAAAATTTAGTCTCTAGCTCAAAAATCACAAATACTAACACTCATAATTTCCAAGTCATCAGACTAATTGATCAGGAATTGGAAAAATAACATGAAATACCCTGCAAAGTGACTCATGGTTCAGGCTATTGGATTTCAACATTCAAATACCCAGTAAAACTTGCTTGACACCCTTGAGCCTTGAAGGTAACCTCCCAAGGGCAGTCCAAAACTACTTTGGATTGGGTTAAATCGATCTTTGAATATTGAACTATTATAGCGGGAGGAGATACCTATGATGAAAAAACTATTTATTATATTTGCTGGTTCATTGATTGCTCTGGGAGCA
>CAZHIL010000166.1:0-1972 GCA_964532985.1 uncultured Albidovulum sp.
CTCTCATACTGTATGAGGACCGGCTTGTTTCCACGGATGGTGAGCTTCTCTTTGAATTGAAGAACATTGCTTCCATCGAAAACGGGTTGTTTTCATTCAAACCAAGTAATGGTGTACTATTTCGACTGAAGGAACCAATGCCAGTAAAATGGAGGCTGGGATTGTGGTGGCGCTTTGGCAAACGGGTAGGTATAGGCGGTTGTACCCAAAAAAGTTCGATCAACCTTGCGGTCGAGATAATCAAATCAAATTCGAATGTAAGTCTATAGCCAGCTCCCTGGAAGGGATCCGCTGGAATATGTCTTACAGCCCCTTGGATGCATAACTTGCTGCCACTCTCTCGATAGCCACGAGATAGGCTGCGGTACGCAGATCAACAACATCATTCCTGCTGTTCCAGATTTCACTTATGGCCTGATAGCCGAGACGCATCGAATCATCCAAACCTGACCTAACCAGTTCCATCTCCCCGGCTCCTTGTAGAAAGCGATCAATGAATTTCTCGGAAAACTTAACATTCAAGGTGGTGTTTTGGAACATGTCATTAAGTTCCTCGACCAATAACCTGCTGCGATATTCTTCCTGTCTACGCTGCATTCGACCAAATCTTATGTGACTAAGGTTTTTGACCCACTCGAAATAGGACACGATGACGCCACCGGCGTTGGCATACATATCTGGTATGACAACAATCCCTTTTTCAATGAGAATATCATCAGCCGGTGCCGTGATGGGTCCATTGGCTGCTTCAATAATCAGGTTGGCTTTGATCCTGTTGGCATTTTCGGAAGTGATCACTCTTTCAATGGCAGCCGGAATCAAAATATCACATTCCTCTTCTAGCAGAGCGTATCCATTTTCAACGAATTTTGCCTTCGGATAATTTTTGACCCCTCCAGTGGCTTGAATGTGCTGAAATACATCTTCAATATCCAGACCTTCCTCATTGTAAATACCACCATCTCTTTCAATCAATCCGATAATGGAGACTTCATCTTCGGTCGAGAGAAAAAGCCCGGCGTGATAACCGACATTTCCCAAACCCTGCAAAATGGCTTTTTTACCCCTTAAACTACCCGAAAGACGGGCCCGATTTACATCACCCGGATGTCTGAAAAATTCCTGCAGGGCGTA
Source organism: uncultured Albidovulum sp. (assembly GCA_964532985.1). Lineage (GTDB taxonomy): Bacteria > Pseudomonadota > Alphaproteobacteria > Rhodobacterales > Rhodobacteraceae > MPNP01. The sequence goes on from CAZHIL010000166.1 coordinate 1,135, forward strand.
CTGGACACCCCGTCCGGTTGCTTCAAGTCTACCTGCTATACCGCCAGCATTAAGGGGTTTGCCTGTAACACATGCTCTGGCATTAATGTCCGTAGTATTCATCCTGCTGTACTGATCAGCAATCCAGGCCATTTCCCTTTGACTGGTTCCCATATCCGGTGCGGGAACGTTTTGGCTGGGATTAATCAGGTCACGCTTGATCAATTCATAAGCAAATCTTCGTGTAATTCGCTCCATCTCCTCAGTGGTATATGCTTTTGGATCAATACAGAGGCCACCTTTAGAACCTCCATAGGGAACCTCCACCATGGCGCATTTGTACGTCATTAAAGAGGCCAAGGCCTCAACTTCATCCTGATTGACATGTGGGCTATATCTTATACCACCCTTGACCGGTTCCATGTGTTCCGAATGAACACTACGATATCCGGTAAAGGTTTCAATCCTGTTACCAAGCCTAACACCAAAACGTACGGTATAGGTACTGTTGCAAACCCTGATTTTTTCTTCCAAGCCCGGAGGAAGATCCAATAGGCTAGCCGCTTTTTCGAAACTGATTTCAACAGACCTCAGAAAAGATGGGTCGTTATTGGACATTTGCCTTCTCCCACATCACTTCGCCATATCAAACTTCAATCTAACGAAGAATTTAAAATATTTCCATTAACTCTAAACTGTTATTGCCAAGGCTTGAATAGAGTTTCAAGGTAAACTTTTTGTGAGAGCGGGAAACAAAGTTTGATTTCCCCGAAAAATGGTACCGCCTACTGGATTCGAACCAGTGACCTCTAGAGCCACAATCTAGCGCTCTCCCTACTGAGCTAAGGCGGCATAGATG
>CAZHIL010000167.1:0-5548 GCA_964532985.1 uncultured Albidovulum sp.
ATGACAGAGTATAATCTATCAAACTTTTTGCCTTACCAGGTCAGTGCTTTGGCTGGAAAACTAAGCCGTGAACTGGAAAAAAGATATAATCTCGATCACCATTTGACCGTACCTGAATGGCGTGTCTTGTTCCACCTGTCTCAATCGGGCATTATCAAAATGAACAAACTCCTGATCAAGGTTGACCTGCACAAATCGCGAGTAAGCAGAGCCTGCAAGCGATTGGAGAATTCCGGCCTGATCAACCGGGAAAATAATCCTGCCGATAAACGGGAAACCTTCCTTTCACTGACAGGCGAAGGGGAAAAATTGATGTCCGAGCTCAAGCCCATTGCAGTCGAATATAACGAGAAACTGATTCAACTCCTCGGGAGTGAGGAACCGGCATTTACCAAGGGATTGAAAGCCCTGCTGGAAAGTGAGGAACCTTGAACATTACCCTTTATGATTATTGGCGCTCATCGGCTTCCTTCAGGGTACGCATTGCCTTGTATCTCGCAGGGTTGGAATTCAAAACAATACCAGTTGACCTGGTTAACAAGGAAAACCTGAATGAAGAGTATCTGGCTCTGAATCCACAAGGGCTCGTTCCTACATTGTTGATTGACGATCAAGTCTTGTCCCAGTCCCTGGCCATCATTGAGTATCTTGATGAAACGGGCAGGCTGAACACCCTCCCTGAGAATCCGGTAGAACGTTTACGGGTCAAAACACTGTCCTTTGCCATAGCCATGGAGATTCATCCTGTCTGCAATCTTTCTGTAGCAGCTTATGCGGTAGAAGCATCGGACAAACAGATAACCATGAATCATTGGATGGAAAAATTCGTACCCAAGGGATTACTAGCTGTTGAAAAACTATTGGCTCATTCCCAAACGGGTCAATACTGCCATGGAGATCAGATTACCATGGCTGATATTTGTCTGGTGCCCCAGGTGTACAATGCCAACCGATGGAATATTCCCCTAGATGACTATCCAAGGATCAGGAGCATAGTGGAAAATTTAACCGTAATTGAAGCTTTTTCCAAGGCAAGCCCCGAAGAAGCACAAAAGTTGAAAGGAAAATGAGATGACTGAAGAAATAGTAATATTAGACGGGGCAAGAACAGCCATTGGTACATTCGGCGGTTCCTTATCATCCCTGACCCCTATTGAACTGGGAACCATTGTTTCAAAATCGGCAATGGAAAGATCCGGGATTGAAGCAAACAAGATAGGACATGTTGCTTTTGGTCATGTCATCAATACCGAGGCCAAGGACATGTATTTGTCCAGAGTTGCCTCTGTTAATGCAGGTGTATCGGAAGAAGTACCAGCCATGAATGTCAACAGACTTTGCGGAAGTGGTGTCCAAGCCATAGTATCAGTAATACAGTCCTTGATGCTTGGAGATGCCGATTTTGGACTGGCCGGTGGTTCCGAAAGCATGAGTCGGTCTCCACATACGGTTCCGGACGTCCGTTGGGGCAAGAAAATGGGAAATACCGGAATGGATGACATGATGATTGGAGCTCTCAGCTGCCCCTTCGGAACTGGCCATATGGGTGTTACAGCTGAAAATGTGGCTTCGGAATATGGTATTGAACGTTCCATGCAGGACGAATTTGCCTTTGAAAGCCAACAACGCGCAGCTTCGGCCATCGAAAATGGATATTTCAAGAGTCAGATTGTACCGGTGGAAGTTAAACAAAGAAGGTCCACTGTCGTTTTTGACACTGATGAACATCCGAAACCGACCTCGTACGAGGATTTGGCCAAACTCCGTACCGTATTCAAGAAAGATGGTTCGGTCACGGCCGGTAATGCATCAGGAATTAATGATGGAGCAGCTGCGGTGGTACTTGCGCGGAAGGAAGCGGCCGACAGGGCTGGCCTGACACCAAAAGCCAGAATCTTGGGATACGCACATGCTGGAGTAAGACCTCAAACGATGGGAATCGGGCCTGTACCAGCAACTCAAAATCTGCTGCGGAAAATTGGTGCCAAAATATCTGACTTCGATGTCATTGAATCGAATGAGGCCTTTGCTGCCCAGGCTTTGGCTGTATCAAATGAACTTGGGCTTGATGCCAAAAAGGTTAATCCCAATGGAGGTGCCATTGCATTGGGACATCCGATTGGTGCAACTGGTACGATTATTACCCTAAAGGCCTTATATGAACTTGAACGCATCGGTGGTAAAAAGGCTCTGATCACAATGTGTATCGGAGGAGGGCAGGGGATTTCCTTGGCAATTGAGAGGATTGAACCTACCAAGCATTAAAAACGGTAAAACGATTTCCGGGAGTCACCAGGACCATAGATCATTCGGTGACTTTCGGCAATCCCTTGACCACGCCTGACTGAATATATTGGGGATCATAGGCCTTGCGATTGAATACCTCCCTAATCATCGGTTCAAAAAACTCGATGCTTTCGGAAGAATAGTCCGGATCAAATGAGGCCTGATCCCATCTTTCGCAAAAATCCTCACAGGATTTGAAATATATATTGTCCCTGTATTTTTCCCGAGCATCGGGTTCCCATCCATAATGGTGGGCATAATAGATCATTTGGAAAATACCATGATGTTCTATTACCCAAGTTACTTCCTCCCGAACATAGGGGCGTATAACTTCTGCCGAAAAACGATCGTGATTCTGTGGAGCAAGACCATCTCCGATATCATGTAACAGTGCACTGATAATCCAATCCAGGTCGGCTCCATCCCTATAGGCCCTGGTACCAGCCTGCAAGGCATGTTCAAGGCGAGTGATTTGATAGCCAGAAAGGGTATCCTCACCTTGCCGTTGCAATTCGCTGATTATACGGTCAGCCGTTAGGGTAAGATAAGGTTTTTCAAGTTCGGACAAGAGTAAATAATCCTCCTTGGTTCCATATTTCATTTCAGTAAATGAAACTTTTTTCATTTTCATATAGTATAATAAAAAATATGTGGAAACTAACCAAAATGCAGTTGGATTCTGTATAAATCAAAAAAGTGGTTTTTCCACAATTATTTTATTTCAATCTACTGGAGCGTACCCGTTCAAATCTCATTTTGTTCTAAAGTCCTTTTTCAAAATACCACGCGAATATAGATCCATGTCCCAAAATACCATCAAGCCCTGGCATGAAGTAGCACCACATTTAAGCCAGGTGGCACTGGGCAAGGCCCCTGCTGATCTGGTCATCACCAATGTACAATGGGTCAATGTGCAAAGTCGGGAAATCATCCCGAACACGGATATTGCCATTGCCGAAGGCCGCTTTGCCTATTGTGGTTCCAATGCCAAACATTGCGTCGGTACCGATACCGATATTCTCAACGGCGAAGGAAAATATATCATTCCAGGGTTTTGTGACGCCCATATGCATATCGAATCAGGTATGCTTACCCCAGCGGGATTCACAGAAGCCGTGGCTCCCCACGGCACAACCACCCTGTTTGCCGATCCACATGAGATGGCAAATGTCATGGGGCTGGCAGGTATTCGACTCATGTACAACGAGGCAGTCTTGCAGCCCATCAATATTTATCTTCAGGTACCTTCTTGTGTTCCATCCTTTCCAGGTTTTGAAGATGCGGGATCAGAACTGAATGTAGCGGACATCGCTGGCTTCATAGATCAACCAAACATTATTGGTCTCGGCGAAATGATGGATTTTCTTGGTGTTATCTATGGTGATTCGAAATTGTTTGGTGAAATGGCCGTTACCCGATTGGTAGGGAAAACCATCGGCGGACACTATCCCTCACCGGATCTTGGCAACCATTTCCATGCCTATTTGGCAGGTGGACCAGCTGATGATCATGAGGGTACCCGTGAAATTGATGCCATTGAACGGGCCCGGCGTGGGATGAGGACAATGCTGCGATTGGGATCGGCATGGTATGACGTGGAAAAACAAATTACTGCAGTCACCGAAAAAGGATTGGACTCGAGGAACTTTATCCTTTGCACGGATGATTGTGATGCTGCCACCTTATTGCATGATGGTCATATGAACAGGGTTGTCAGACATGCCATTGAGTGTGGCTGTGATCCTCTGGTTGCCCTCCAGATGGCAACGATAAATACAGCAACACATTTTGGACTTGAACGGGAGTTGGGCTCGATCAGTCCTGGCAGGAGGGCCGATTTCATTCTTACCGGTGATCTAACTGAACTGCCAATCGATCTTGTTTATGCCTATGGGAAAAAGGTTGGCGAGAAGGGTCAATTTGTAGGTACACTGATACCTCTTGATTGGCCGGCAGGAATGAAACAAACCGTCAGGGTAAAACAGCCAATAGATGCGAGTCAATTCGAGATCAATCCTCCAAGGGGTGATAACAGTGTCACCTTGAAGACAAATGTAATAGGCATTATCGAAAATCAGGCCCCAACCAAACTTCTCGAAATTGATCTTGATGTTAAGGACGGATTGGTTGAAGGTGATGAGGACAAGAATGTCTGTCAGATCGCTCTGGTGGAACGACATAAATCATCCGGAACGGTCATTAATGGGTTTGTTAGCGGGTTTGGTTACAAGGGGAATATGGCCCTGGCTTCAACCATAGGCCATGATAGCCATCACATGATTGTGGTTGGAACTTCCAGAGATGACATGGCCCTGGCTGCCAATAAGCTCATCCAGACAAATGGAGGTATTACCCTGTGGCGCGATGGCCAGCAAAAAGGGTTGGTTGAATTGCCCATAGCTGGTTTGCTTTCCGATGCTCCTCCCTCTGAAGTGGCCAGAGACCTGATTCAACTCAGAAATGAAATGGTGAATTGTGGCTGCAACCTCAATAACGCCTTTATGCAACATACCTTGTTGGCTCTTCTGGTGATTCCTGAAATCAGGATATCCAACAAGGGTATTTTTGATGTAACCAAGGCAGAATTCGTGGATTTATTTATAAAATGAAAAAGTCGGAATTTGATCTAGAAGAGAGGGAAATCATCTCCCCCGATACCCCGGAACCAATCACCTGCACTTCAGGAGAACAAGCAGTAGAGGAATTGGTAAGACTTTATGATTCCGCCACAGCATTCCTGAAGGAAAAACTGCAACTAGTGGAAAATAGTGATCCGGTTAACAAGAAGTTCAGAGCCTTTTATCCTGAACTCAAGTTTGAAGTCTTGACCTATGGTTATGTTGATACCCGCTTATCTTTTGGTCATGTTACCGAACCGGGGGTTTATAAAACGACCATTACCAGACCGAGATTGTACAAGCAGTATCTGATCAACCAGATCAACCTCTTGATTGGAAACCACCACGTACCTATTACGGTCGGTGTTTCGAATACACCAATCCCAATCCACTTTGCCATAGGGGACGGCGAGGAAATTGACTTTTCACCCCAGGAACTCAATTTTTCTCTGAGGGATGTTTTTGATACCCCTGATCTGGCCATCATGCACGATGAAATCGTCAATGGTACGGGCTTTGTCTATGAAGATGAAACCAAACCCCTTGCTCCTTTCAGCGCACCACGTATTGATTACTCACTAGCCAGACTTGAACATTACACCGGTACAGGAGTGTAGAATTTTCAACAATTCATACTTTTCACC
>CAZHIL010000168.1:0-3126 GCA_964532985.1 uncultured Albidovulum sp.
GACCCTGTTTGCTGAATACATATACCAGGAATAACTGGCACCACGAGAACAGCCACGAGGTTCATGGTTTGGTAAATCAGGCCGGGTCCGGGGATAATCAGTCTGCTGGGTTTCCCATGTTACGATACCTCCCTTGACATAGATTTTCCAAGAACATGATCCTGTACAATTCACCCCATGGGTGGAGCGGACAATTTTGTCATGCTGCCAACGATTCCGGTAAGCATTCTCCCATTCACGGTTTTCGTTTGTCGTTACTCCGTGCCCATCGGCAAAAGTGCCAGTGTTCTTTCGAGCCAGGAAATTGAGGCGATCAAGAATTAATGACATGGTTACATTACCTCATTGTCACTTAGCAGGGTACTGTTGCACTTCTACGAGTGTAGAAATACCAGACTACACCTACACAGGTTGCATAGAATATCATGAAGCCCCACAATGCGGCTTCCGGACCTCCGGTCATAGAAATGGAAGTTCCGTACGATTTGGGAATGAAAAAGGCTCCGTAAGCGGCGACTGCAGAAGTGAATGCGACAATCGCGGCACTCTCACGTTCAGCATTTTTCAACTTGGTAGGAGGATCAAGATCAGGCATCAATCTGTCAACTTCCTGACGCATGATGGTAGGAATCATTTGGAAGGTCGAAGCATTGCCGACACCTGTCAGGAAGAACAGTACCATGAAACAGGCAAAGAAGCCCCAAAAAGCCCCTGGTTCCTGCTTGATCGATAAGAAATAAAGTACACCACCAACTGCGATTATCATTCCCAGGAAGGTCCAGAAGGTTACCCTTCCTCCACCGTATTTATCCGAAATCCAACCGGTAGCAGCCCTGCTGAGTGCTCCCACCATCGGTCCAAGAAAGGCGAATGAAAGTGTATCCACAGCTGGAAACTGGGTTTTCATCAATAATGGAAATCCTGCCGAATAACCAATGAATGATCCAAAAGTACCAGTGTATAACCAGCACATCACCCAATTATGGAAACGTGAGAATATTACTGCCTGATCAGCGAATGATGCCCTGGCAGTCATTATATCATTCATGCCGAACCATGCGAGTGCCGTTGAAACCAATAGGAATGGTACCCAAACAAAGCCTGCATTTTGAAGCCACAATGTTGATCCATCTGCTGTAATCTGACCCCCGCCCGTAAACACGACAAATGCCCCGGTCGAAATAACGATTGGGACCAGGAATTGCATGACGGAAACACCAAGGTTCCCCAATCCGGCATTCATGGCGAGGGCATGACCTTTTCTCCGCTTCGGATAAAAGTATGTGATATTGGCCATTGAGGAGGCAAAATTACCTCCACCAAGTCCGCACAACAGGGCCAGAACCAGGAAGATGAAATAAGGTGTATCAGGATTCTGTACCGAATAGCCGATACCGAAGGCAGGTATGAGGAGGGAGGCAGTAGTAAGCGTTGTCCAAAGCCGCCCGCCAAAAATCGGTACCATGAAGGAATAAAAGATGCGAAGTGTTGCTCCCGAAATCCCGGGTAGAGCAGCCAGCCAGAACAATTGATCGGTAGTATACTCAAAACCGATTGAGGGGAGTTTTGCAACAACTATACTCCATACCATCCAGACAGAGAATGCCAGTAAAAGGGCAGGTATGGATATCCAAAGGTTGCGATTTGCAATCTTGCTTCCATGCTCCTTCCAGAATTGTTCATCCTCAGGTTTCCAATTTTCAATGGGACCGGGTCTCCACTCCTTGAGAACACCAGCAAGTGCCCCCTTCTGTTCCGGACCATGGACAGATTGCATTTCGGGCAATTCCGGTAGCTTATCCAATTCTTCTGACAAAGCACTCCGTTCCATCGCACGAATTGAAAAATGCATCCATAAGAGTGCTACCAGGACAATCCCAAACAAAAGGGCAAAACAACTGGTCCAAATACCAGTTAGGTCCAGCAAGACGCCAAATGAAATTGGCAAGATGAACCCACCCAAACCTCCTATCATTCCGACCAAACCGCCTACTGAACCAATATGATCGGGATAATATACCGGTATATGTTTATAGACAGCAGCTTTGCCCAGCGACATGAAGAATCCCAGGATAAAGATGGCGATAACAAATGGAATAAGTCCCATGCTTGTGGAAAAGATTATGGGGCCTTCAATGCCATGAATTACATAATCGGTTTTGGGATATGACAGCATGAAGGTCAGAATGACTGAGACACCAAACGTCCAGTACATCACACTTCTGGCACCCCGCTTGTCTGAAAGATGTCCACCATAAGCCCGAAATATGGAAGCTGGAACCGAATAGGCTGCTGCAATCATACCTGCCGTTTTTATGTCAAGATCATAAACCCCTACCAGATAGCGTGGAAGCCAAAGTGCCAAGGCAACAAATGCACCGAAAACGAAAAAATAATACAGGGCAAAACGCCAAACCTGCAATTTGCGCAATGGATCGAGCTCCATCCAAGCTGACCGGGGTTTTTCTCCCCGTGCTTTACGGGCTGCAGTTGTTGGATCTTCCTTGGTAAAGAAAAAGAAAATCACTGCCATCACCAACAATGCAACCGAATAGACTTGAGCAGTCGCTTGCCATCCTACGGCCACCAACAGAAAGGGGGAACCAAAGTTGGTAACCGCAGCACCAACATTACCCACTCCGAATATACCCAGTGCGCTTCCCTGGTGTTCTGCCGGATACCATTTTGAAACATATGCAATACCTACGGCAAATGATCCTCCGGCAAGACCCACACCAAGTGCTGCTAGTAAGAACATGGGATAGGTAGAAACTGTTGAAAGTAGCCAGGTTGCAATGGCCGAAGCAACCATTACAAGGGTAAATACGAGACGTCCGCCATATTGATCAGTCCAGATTCCCAGAAAAATCCGACTGATTGAACCGGTTAGAACAGGGGTTGCCACCAAGAGACCGAATTGGGTATCCGATAATCCCAAATCCTGCTTTATTCTTACGCCTATGATTGAGAAAATTGTCCAGACAGCAAAACAGAATACAAAAGCAATTGTACTCATTCCGAGCATTTGGTTTTGTTTGATTGAATCAGTTGTGGTCGTCATATTCATGGTCCACCCCTCAATAATAATTCAAAAAATACAAACGTGAATCCAGTAGAGAATTATAT
>CAZHIL010000169.1:0-2007 GCA_964532985.1 uncultured Albidovulum sp.
GTCCTGCCCTGCAGGATACGGTGGAACTTATCCACAAATCACTCGAATATGGCTATACGCAAGTGCTTGTTTTACCTCCCTTCTATTACAAGAACCTCACAGCAGAGGGCTTGTATTCCTATTTTTCGGAATTGGTTGAAACCGTCGATAATCCCGAAGTCAGAATTCACCTATATCACTTCCCTCAAATGAGTTCCGTTTCCTTTCAACCCGATATTGTGAAAAGGCTTTATAAGGATTTCAAACCGATGATTTGTGGCTTGAAGGACTCTTCCGGTGATATTTCACAGACAAAGGCCTTTGTGGAAGCCACCGGGGGCATAGAAGCTGGATTTCATGTATATCCTTCTTCCGAGGAATTTATCCCTGAAGCCATTGAAATGGGGTGTGCAGGTATCATTTCGGGTTCCTTGAATGCCTTTGGATCACTTGCAAAAAAGGCATTAAAGCATGATTTTTTTCCAAACCAACACTTTAGGAAGGCCGTGAGGGCTCGGCAATTGGCTCAAAGATACCCACTAATTCCAGCCATGAAAACATATCAGGCTCTAAGGACACAAGACAGTTCCTGGGAAAATCTCTGTCCTCCGCTTGTACCTTTATCAGAAAATGAAAAAAGGCAATTTTTATCAGATCTGGAACAGTTGGATATTCTTCCAAACACATAAACCAAGCCCATTATCCGTAAATCACAATATGAGATTAAAGATAGGCTTCTATCTGTTCGCTTATACCTTTGATATTATTGAACGAAATTACCATCTTGTAATTTCAAACCCTTGTATTTCTGGCATGATCGAAGGCAAAACTGGCAGCACCCAAAATTCCGGCAAGATTTCCCTTGGTTGCCTGAACGAATGTGACCTGATTGTAATATTCCTCGATTCCAACTGATTTTGCTCGTTGATAAAGTTTATCAATAAATCCCTGCCCTGCAGCACTCCAACCACCTCCGAAAGCAAAGCGATGGGGTGCAAAAATTTGCACAACATTACAGGCCCAAAGTCCCAACCAATCTGCAGTATCATTTAATTTACCAATACAGACAGGGTCATCTTTGAATGAGCCCTCGATAATATGTCTAACCGTAGGATCCCTGTTTTCCCTCTCGAAAACCTTGCCCAGAAAACTTTCAGGATATTTTTGGGCCAACTGTCTTGCATCCCGGCTGATTGCCACTCCTGAAGCGACCGACTCGATACAACCCCAGCATCCCTTACGACATTGGAAAGTTAGGTTCCTGTCGATAATCATGTGACCGATATCGCCTAGCGTACCATTACCCGTAGCGTGGATGCGGCCATGCTCAATAAAGGTCAAACCAATCCCCGTCCCCAATGTTGCCAGAAGAAATCTTTCGGATTGCTGCCCCGATCCATATCGGTATTCTCCTACTCCTGCATAGGTTGCATCATTTTCTATCCATACCGGCAAGTGGAGATTTTCCTCCAGATAATCGGCAAGTGGAAAACGGTTTAAAAAAGGCAGGTTACATATGTCCGTGGCCCTGTGATTGTGGATAACATGACCTGGTACCCCAACACCGATAGCCTGTATTTGAAAATCACTGTACTGATTTTTCCATGATTTGATTTTGTTAACATAAGCATCCAATAGATCTTTGGGAGCATCAACTTCCTTCAATTTCAAAATCTCGTTGACAATTATGTTCCCATCAGGCTCCACGAGACCGATTTTTGTACTGCCACCCCCAATATCTATCCCTACTGAAACTGGCTTTTCAACCATCTTGTGCCCCCTTAAATTAGGTTTCAAAACAGATTATCAAACAAAGACAAGGCTTATTTCCTTGAGGGATTTTGATTAAACAATTCATTACAAAATAGTGTATAATCTAATCCATTGGGTAACTATTCAGGTACCCAATCATTCAATATCCTGAACAATTTGCATTGTTGTAGTTGATATCCTGAAAGTCAAGCCTATTTCAGTTTCCAACAAGACGGCCATAAAGCCGAAGGCAATTCAAGCGAGCAGTAAATTCAG
>CAZHIL010000170.1:0-2276 GCA_964532985.1 uncultured Albidovulum sp.
ATTGGTCGACATGCTTTCGGAGATCAATATCGAGCTACTGATTTCCGCTTTCCCGGCGCAGGTAAGATAACCATGAAATTTGAGGGTCAGGATGGCCAGGTAATCGAAAAAGAAGTGTTCCAATCACCCTCTTCAGGGGTGGTTATGGGCATGTATAATCTTGATGAGTCTATCAGGGACTTTGCCAGAGCCTCCCTGAACTATGGTTTGTCTCTTGGATGGCCAGTATATTTGTCAACTAAAAACACCATCATGAAGGTCTATGACGGTCGTTTCAAGGATATTTTTCAGGAAATCTATGAAACCGAGTTTGAGGATCGTTTCAAGGAAGCCAATATCTTTTACGAGCACAGGCTTATTGACGATATGGTAGCAGCTGCCCTCAAATGGAGTGGCGGCTTTGTATGGGCCTGCAAGAACTATGATGGAGATGTTCAATCGGACACGGTAGCCCAGGGTTATGGATCTCTTGGATTAATGGCATCCAAATTGATGACACCGGATGGTAAGATCGTAGAATCAGAAGCTGCCCATGGTACGGTAACCCGGCATTATAGACAGCATCAGGCCGGACAACCGACTTCCACGAATTCCATAGCTTCCATTTTTGCCTGGACAGGAGGTCTATTGCATCGTGCCAAACTGGACGAAAACAAGCAGTTGGAGAAATTTGCCAAGACCTTGGAAAAAAACGTTATTGATACGGTTGAAAGCGGTTTCATGACTAAAGATCTGGCATTGCTGGTTGGCCCCAATCAGAGTTGGTTAACTACTGAAGGATTTTTGGATAAGATAGAAGAAAATCTGGGTAAAACGCTTTCCTGATCTAGTACCTGAATTTCAAGTTGAATACCTCATTAAGTAGCTTTAGTTTGGGAACTAAAATACAATATTAGCCCAAAATAAGGGAGTTATATTCATAACTATATTAATCAAGCAAAATTCTTAGGTAGAATATTCCATTTTACCAGCATACGGTCTACAGAAATCGGTCCTGCCCCTTTCAGGAAAATTACAATCAGCAGAAAGACCCATAAAGCCCTTTGGTCAAATATTATTGCGTCAGGGGGACCATCAAACCAACCACCGACACTCTTGCCTGACAACCCATGGCCAGTGATATCAACAATACTCTGGACGATGACAAATCCAATCATCCCCACTGCTGCCAATTTGGTCAACAGGCCAACGACGAGGAGCAAGGGCAGAATTATTTCAGCATAGGTTCCAAGAAATACAACCAGATCATAGAAAAAACCAAGTTCAGCTTCATTGTATCCCACACTTTCCATGGCCTTGGGGAATATCTGTACGTAAGCACCGGCACTGAAAGAGAATAATCCATCACCAAATTTGGTTAGAGCTGATTTATAGTAGTAAACAAGAAGGATACCTGCAAAATAAAGCCTTGCCAGGGATGATAAAAACCAATCTGCAGTTTTTTCCTCTATCCAGGCAAAAACACAATTAACAAATCTAACAAGTGCCATAACATCCCCTCTGCGGTAAAGCCTTAAGTTACAAACTGATATTGCCTCTTTAACTATTAATCGATTTCATTATTGCTTACAACATTACTTATGGAGTTCGTTGTAAGAAGAAGTCGAAACAAATCTGCCAAATCGAAATGAAATTCTTCCGAATGGAATAGTGTTTTTTCACAGGCCACTCCAATATTATCCCCCTCCATCTGGTATTTTACAAAATGGTAGCTTCCACGATTAATTTTGACAGGATAAGGGTCAAAGTCAGGTCGAACAATCAACACAAACTCCTCACCTGCCTTGGGGTTTGGTCCGTCTCTTGTATTTGCGTCCCAAATACTTGCTACAGGATGTTTGGAGTAAAACAATCTGACAGCAGGACTAAATTCCAAGTGGGTCTTGAGTTGTTCTTCCGGGTCGAGGTATTCGAAAAACTTCGGATCGATTGGTTCCGGATCACCTGAATGATAGGATTCCCTTAATTCATTTTCCAATTTGGCGACATCTGACAAGTAGGCAAGATGTTGCACTGGGGGAAAAGTTTTGAGAAACTCGGGCATTTCCTTGCCATAAAACATCATCAGGGGTGAACTTGGTGGATGCTCCCGAACATAAATCCCTGCCATGGCTTTGAAGAATTCATCCCCAACCAGTTTTCGAATGACCGGAAAGGAAACTTCCAAACCTTCAATCAAGCTAGCAACGACATTGTTGCGGTAAACTAAAAACCTGCGGTCGATTTTGTCATGAGGTATTGTCAACCTTGGAGGAACGGGTTTGTCAGGCTTAAGG
>CAZHIL010000171.1:0-5788 GCA_964532985.1 uncultured Albidovulum sp.
CAGCCAAGTGTCGATGGTAAACCGGGTTATAGGGTTGGCACCCTTCGGATAATTCGGCAAAAAGGTTATTGACTTTGGCAGCCCTGCCTGCACCGGATACTCCTGCCTTTAAATCAAGGATAATTCCTTCCGATGATATTACCCCCTTTTCCAATAATGGGATAAGTGGATACAGACCTGTAGCTGCATTACAACCGGTACAGGCTACAAGATATGCTGAAGATATTTCCTCGCGGTAGAATTCAGTCAGCCCATAAACAGCTTTTTCCTGAATATCAGGAGCCAAATGCTGGTTGCCATACCATTTTTGATATTCCGATATGCTTTGTAACCTGAAATCAGCAGACAGATCAACAACCCTGGTTCTTCCGAAGAGGTCCTTGATTACCCTTTGACTAGTAGTATGGGGAAGACCACAGAATATCAGATCACACTCTTCAGGAATTAGTTCATCCAGGGAGGTGAGATCAGGCAAGGCGATATTCTCGAAACTTGGATATACTTCTGAATAAGCCTTACCAGCATTACTATCCGCCACCAGATTAGTAATTTCAAAATGTGGATGGTTAAGAGCAATTCTTACCAATTCGAGCCCGGTATAACCGCTCGCACCAATTATAGCTATATTTTTCATGACCATAATTTCTTGCTTCTTTTCAATCAGGTAAACTGAATCGATCTCTTTAAAAACAATGTTGCCCTGTTGGATACTGAACTGGGATCTCCAGAAGTAATAAACTTGTTGTCACCATATTGAAATTCAATCCATTTATTTCTTTGCAAGTAATCCGCAAGGCTGTCGGCAACCACTTTGGATTGATTGATAATCCTTACCTCTTGCCCCAATGCTTCCTGAAATGCCTTCTGCACAATTGGATAATGGGTACATCCGAGCACGGCTACCTGCGGGTTGGGCATTCTTCTGAGTAATGCTTCAGCATGGCTTTTGGCTATCGCTTCAGCAAGAATTATATCACCCTCCTCAATGGCATCTACAAGACCCCCGCAAGGCTGGGATTCCACATCTACACCTATTGCCCTGAAGGAAAGTTCTCTCTGAAATGCCCGTGAGGCAACTGTAGCCGGTGTCGCAAATAGTGCAACTCGATTGACCGATGTTTCTCTTGGTGCCGAATTATCTCCCCAGTTTCTTTCAATGATTGTTTCAATTGTCGGAACAAATATTCCCAGAACTCTCTTGTTGCCAGAAACAATCTCCTCCTGCAATTTCCTTAGCGATACGGCTGATGCCGTGTTACAGGCAAGGATTACGAGTTGACAACCTTCATTCCATAATTCATTGACTCCATCGCAGGTAAACTGAAAAATTTCATCCTGGCTTCGAACCCCATATGGTGCCCTGTGATTGTCACCATAATACACAAATCCGATTTCAGGGTGACGTTTCGAAATGGAATCGAAAATTGTTAGCCCACCCAATCCAGAATCAAAAATCCCGATAGGAATAATCCACCTGCCTTTAGTATGAAATTTCTACTCTATGGATATAGAGTTTCAAGCACAAACTCCAAACTGCAACATTAAGAAATAGTTAACTGTCAATCTGAATGGCTTGGATTTCAAATACCCAAACCACTTAAGTCTGGTATAAATCCAGAAATTCTTGAAGAAATATAGCCTATTTGAAGATTCCCCTTTAAGTAATTGCTACACACCTTCGTGGTATTAAGCTTAAATAGCAGGTAAATTGGCAAGGACAGGGACAGTCCAACACAACAACTAGCCAACAGAAGAATTAACCATTTTTTCAAAACGTTTTCGAATTCAACAAATGCCCAAACCAAACATACGAAAATCGATAGGAATATATCCAATGTAAAACCACTTGTAAGTGGATTTACAAACAATGAATTGAAAATATGAACCGGGTAAAATCCTGGACTCGAAAAATTAAGAGCAAAAAGTAGAGTGGTACAGCACCTCCCGAAAATATCATCTAATACAAGAATATTCTCAAGTAAACACCTCCCCAAAGTCAGATAGGGACATAGCAAAAACCAACCATCAAAGGCTTAAAATTTTGAAGTGCCCTATCTGGCAAAAATATGATTGGTAGTGATCAAGTGTACTTTGATTAGTACCAGGGATGATATCAGCGAGATCTATAAAGCAAGCCCAAATTCGCTTAGGCGGTTGCTTCAAATGGGTAAATTGAAAATATTAGAATTAACGCTTTGAGAACTGGAAACTTCTTCTGGCTTTTCGCTTACCGTACTTTTTCCGTTCAACCACTCTGGAATCTCTTGTCAAAAAGCCGGAAGTTTTCAATGCAGGGCGATAATCAGACTCATAAAGTTGAAGTGCTTTGGATATACCATGCCTTAAAGCACCAGCTTGACCAGAAAGTCCTCCTCCCTTGACCGTTGCTATAACATCGAATTGTTTTTCGACATCGAACAGTTTGAAAGGCTGCAAAATTATCATTCTCAGAACAGGCCTTACAAAATAGGTATCAAGGTCCTTTTTGTTGATGACAATCTTTCCCTTGCCTGGTTTGATCCAAACCCGGGCGACAGCATCCTTTCTCTTGCCAGTAGCATAGGATCTTCCCAAGTCGTCTCTAATGGACTCACGTTTTTCTTCCTCGGCGAGAGCCAAATCACTTTCAGGTTCAGCAGACTGCTCCTGAAGTGCTTCAAATGGGCTGGTTTCTTCGTTCATCAAACTTTACTCCGGGTATTTTTGCGGTTCATTGAACCCAAGTCTATGATTTCTGGGTCTTGGGCTGCATGCGGATGTTCTGTACCAGCATAAACCCTTAAATTTGTCATTAATTTTCTGGACAGCTTATTTGTCGGCAGCATTCTCTGGATGGCCTTTGAAACAACCCTTTCAGGAAATTGCCCCTTGAGTATTTGGCCTGAGGTTCGGGATTTAATGCCACCAGGATAACCCGTATGCCAATAATAAATCTTGTCCTTTAACTTATTCCCGGTAAGTTCAACTTTGTCGGCATTGATGATGATAACATTGTCACCTGTATCCATGTGAGGGGAATATTTGGCTAAATGCTTTCCTCTCAATCTGGTTGCGACGAAAGCTGCCAAACGCCCCAGGACAAGTCCTTCAGCATCAATCAGTATCCACTTTTTATCAATATCTTTGGGCGTTGTTGAATAAGTAATCATTTGGAAATCACAAAGAAATATTCTGCTATCAATGAAGTCGTAGTGAAGGAGCCTTATGCCGTTATTCAGGTTGTTTCAGCCCATTACCACACACACGAATGTGAAAGATGGTGTAAATGCCTGTTTTTTCAAGTTGCATCCCAATATTTTTTCTGGAATAAAAATTTCGGAACCGGACCCAATCAATCTGGAATGGAATAGGTAAGACTAGCTCTGGCAACTGGATTATTCTGCCCTTCAGAATATATCAATACTTCACCCACGGCCAACCTCTTCCCAAGTTTCAATAACCTGGTTTTGGCACTCAGGATGCCCGGGGATGGACGTCTCATGAAATCAATGGAACAGTTCGTCGTAACCGCCAATGCTTTTGGACCGATATAGGCTAGTACAATTAGATAAACCGAAACATCTGCCAAGGTAAACAAAGTTGGCCCTGAAACCGTTCCACCTGGTCTCAAATGACGATCTGAAGTATCCATTTGGACCACCATGGCATCATCGTCAAAACTCTTGATGCTGTATAATGGAGCCGCTTGAGGAAATTCCTGTTCAAGAAAATTCTCCAACTCCTCTATAGTCATTTTTTGTTCCATAAATATCCTTTGAATAACCTACCCACAGGCAACATTTTAATATAAAATCTTAATTACGGATTTTATCCCTCTAGATTATGATTTGGATCGATTATTTTGTTATGTTACTTTTTCAACAGGAACAAATATGGGTACCAGTATTTTGTGGCCAAAATATATTGCCACAATCAATACTCTTATGAGGAATTGAAAAGTAGATTTTTGTAAATTATGAAATCCCATGTAATTGAATATATTGGGGCTTCCCTCAGGATAATTGCTTTCAAAAAAAGCTTAACCTTGGCAGTGTGCTTTACAAGCAGGGACATCCGAGGTTATGCATTGCATAATATTTGCCACGTAAATAATTTGTTTCAATAAAAATTCCAATGGTATGGTTATCTCCATACCAGTAAACTAAGAAACTGGTTTTTTTGCTATCAGTTGAGAGCTATTTGACATACATGCTTCTATAGTTTTTGCTTATAGAATATCCCTGGTTAGATTGAACTTGTGGTTAATTTATTCATGCAATGAGTCCCAACGTTTGAGAATGGGTATTAAAGGAACAGTGAAATGAGTGAAGAAATTTTACTACGAAATGATAAGAACAAAATTGCTTACCTGGTCTTTAACAAGCCAGAAAAGTTGAATGTATTGTCTGAGGAAATGCTTGCGGCTCTTTACGATCAGTTGATCAAGCTTGAAAATAATGAAGCTATCAGATGTATTGTCCTCACAGGAAAGGGTAAAGCCTTTTGTGCAGGTCATGATTTGTCGGAACTAACCCTGGGGCGACAAGCTCCTGATGGGGGGCAGGAGTATTTTCAGAAAATCTTTGAGATGTGTTCCAAAGTAATGCAGAAAATTCAGGAAGTTCCTCAACCGGTCATTGCACAGGTAAATGGCCCAGCTGTGGCTGCAGGATGTCAGTTGGTTGCAACCTGTGACCTTGCCATTGCTGGTGAATCTGCCAAATTTGGGGTCAACGGTGTGAATATCGGGTTGTTTTGCTCCACTCCCATGGTGGCCTTGACCAGGAACATAAATTTGAAGAATGCCTTTGAATTGCTGGTATCGGGTAAAATCATCAAGCCAGAAGAAGCTCAAAACCTTGGGCTGATAAACAGGGTTGTATCAGATGAGTCCCTTGAGGAAGAGGTCAATGAATTGGCTACTCTAATTTCCTCCAAACTGTCTGCGGCTGTAAAAATTGGAAAAAAGGCATTCTACAAACAAGCACAAATGCCTTTGGATGAGGCTTATGATTTTGCCGGTGAAGTGATGGTCACCAATATGCTTTATAGGGAAACCAGGGAAGGTATAAATGCTTTTCTGGAAAAGCGGAAACCCGATTGGAAATAAGAGTTGAATTACAGCGAGTAGATCTCAGTAAATTTATTTTCCAGATAATCCAGAAGATAAGTTGAACTGATCGTTGCACCCGTAGCCCATTCGATTGTTTCCCTTGGTTCTCGCAAGGCTCCAAATTGATGGATATTTTCCCTGAGCCATTGAGTAGCAGAAGCGGTATTACCTTTCGCCAGGGATGGCCCCAAATCATCGATCTGTTTATTCATGGTATCATAGAGACATCCAGCATAAACGTTTCCCAAGGCATAGGTGGGAAAGTAACCAAAAAGTCCCAAGGACCAATGGACATCCTGCAAGACACCATCTTTCGGACTTTCGACTGGATAGCCGAAATACTCAAGGAACTTCTGATTCCAGGCATCTTCCAAATCATCAACATCAAGTGAACCAGTGATTAGAAGTTTCTCAAGTTCGTACCTCAAGATAATGTGTAAATTATATTGAACTTCATCTGCTTCCGTTCTGATGTATCCCTTCTTTACCTGGTTAATCCAACGGTAGAATTCATCAGTTGAAGAAAGTCCCATTTCTCCAAATAGTCCCTTCATTCTCTGATACAGCCAACCTGCGAATTCCCGGCTGCGTCCCAATTGGTTCTCACAAATCCTTGATTGGCTTTCATGAACTCCAAATGAAGCTCCCTTACCAATCGGGGTCAGGCAAAATTTCTGATCTATGTTCTGTTCATAC
>CAZHIL010000172.1:0-3515 GCA_964532985.1 uncultured Albidovulum sp.
GATACTTTTCAGGATCTCCTAATGGCTGGTGGAGAATTCGAGACTGAGGTATTGGATCATATTTATGATATTCAATCCTCCTCGATGAGTACAATTTCAACAGTGATTGCTTTTGTAGATGATCCTGATGATCTGGACGTACTTGTAAATGATAACCAAAATTTTCTTCCTACCATACTGATCCTTTCGGATGAACAGAAAGTTCAACTGTCGAACAAGGAACTAGACGAATTTGGGTTTGTTTGTTTTATAAAGCCATTCTCATATCAGGAAGTGTTGATCCAATTACAGGGTATCGTCACAAGGTATGAGATTAAGCAACAGGTAACTTTCAAATTGGACGAAATCGTTATTGATCCCTCATCCCTGACCTTGACAAATGAAACGGGAGAGGCGGTTCACTTGACCCAAAAGGAATTTGAACTTCTGTATATCCTCTACAAGGCCAGGGGTAAAACACTGTCAAGGGAATATCTGCTTAAGGAGGTATGGGGTTACAAAAAGGATATAATTACCAACACCCTTGATACACACATACACTGGCTGAGACAAAAAATTGAGGCAGATTCAGCCAATCCCCAAATAATCGTGACTGTTGATGGGGGATACCAGATCTCACCTGAATTATCATCACAAATCCTGTAGAAAACCTTCAATCCCATGCAGTTCACAGTTGCTACCTGGAATATCAATTCAATTAGATTGCGAGAAAACTTGGTCTGCAAATTTCTGGATCAATACAAACCTGATATTCTTTGCCTGCAGGAAATAAAATCTCCCACCGAATTGGTTTATACAGAAGCCTATAGATCTCTGGGGTACAATTATATTTTAATACATGGACAAAAGTCCTATAACGGGGTCACCATTCTTTCCAAAATCCCCATGGTCGAGGTTGCAAGAAGAAACTTTATTAACAAGGAAGAAGCCCGACATATTTCAGCAATACTGGAAAATGGGATTACCATAGAAAATTTTTACGTTCCAGCTGGCGGGGATATTCCCGACCCTGAAGAAAATCCCAAGTTCAAAGACAAGCTGGATTTCATCGCAGGGATGAAACAATGGTCAATAAATCATCCACCCAAGAAAACCATTTTGGTTGGTGATCTCAATATCGCACCACTGGAAAATGATGTCTGGTCACATAAGCAACTGCTTAAAGTCGTTAGCCATACACCCGTTGAGGTCGAGGGAATGACATCACTGATGAAAGCCGGTGGATGGATTGATACAGTTCGAACCTATATTCCTGAAGGGAAGCTATATTCCTGGTGGTCGTATCGGGCACGGAACTGGGACACTTCGGACCGTGGACGTCGTCTCGACCACATCTGGGCATCATCAGATCTTGCTAGAAATATTGGTGAATCAGTTATTCTTCGTGAAATAAGAGGATGGGAAAGACCTTCTGACCACGTACCTGTTATGACAAAATTCATTCTCTAGCACATAAAATCGCAAACTCCAGCATTCATAATTTCAAATTCATCTGACCAATTGAAGAGGAATTAGGAAATTTAGCATGAAATACCCGGTATAACATTTGCTTGACACCTTTGAGCCTAGAGGGTAACCTCCCAACGGCAGCCCAAAAGTTCTTAGGATTTGGGTTAAATCGATATTTGAATATTGAACTATATTAGTGGGAGGAGATACCTATGTTGAAAAAACTGTTTATTATATTTGCTGGTTCATTGATTGCTCTGGGAGTATCAATTAATGCATCTCAAGCAGACAAATTAACCCTTTATTGTAGCGCTCAGGAAGATTGGTGCCAGTTGTTGGCTCGCAGTTTTGAGGATGCTACCGGCATTGACGTAAATATGACCCGAAAATCCTCTGGTGAAACCTTTGCCCAAATTCGGGCAGAATCCTCAAATCCTAAAGGAGGTATCTGGTGGGGCGGAACTGGTGATCCCCATCTGCAGGCTGCCGAGGAAGGTTTGACCATGGAATATTTGTCACCAATGCGGGACCAACTGCACGATTGGGCAATCAGTCAGGCCGAGAGTTCCGGAAACCGAACCATCGGAATCTATTCCGGAGCATTGGGATATGGTTATAATTCCGATATTTTGGGAGCCAACAATTTACCGGCTCCGGCATGCTGGAAGGATCTTCTCAAGCCCGAGTACAAGGGTCATGTCCAAATGGCCAATCCCAACTCATCGGGAACAGCCTATACCACCCTTGCCTCAATGGTTCAGATTTTTGGTGAAGATGAAGGATTTGAATTCATGAAGGGGCTTCATAAAAATATCAACCAGTATACAAAATCCGGGTCGGCTCCAATCAAGGCTGCAGGGCGTGGCGAGAATACCATCGGGATCGTTTTTATGCATGATGCCGTCAAGCAGGCAGTATCGGGTTTTCCGATTGTGGTGGTTGCCCCTTGTGAGGGAACTGGTTACGAAATCGGGTCGATGTCAATTATCGATGGGGCACGAAATCTGGATGAAGCAAAAATGTTTTACGATTGGGCATTAAGCACGGATGCACAAAATCTGGCCCTTCAGGTAAACGCTTTTCAGGTACCATCAAATCGTTCATCAGAGACCTCACCGTCTGCACCGGACATGAGTCAGATCCAATTGATAGATTACGACTTCCGGAAATACGGCTCTTCGGCCGAACGAAAGCGTTTGTTGCAGAAGTGGGACGAAGAAGTATCTGTCCTGCCTCAGTGACATTTGACATTTGATGTAACTAATCCAACCCGCTCGGTACTGATCCTCTGGATCATTGTCGGGTGGGTTGGTTATTGCCTCCTCCCCTGGTATGGGATTGAGGATGGTTTTTTCTCCTTTGGATGGGTGTTTGATGGCTATCCAATGGATTCGGATTATGCTCCCGCAGCCTTTCTGCTTGTTCAAGGTGAAAAGCTATGGCTATCACCTTTTTTAATTCTCCTTGCCTTTCCAATTACCCTGATCGGCCTCAGAAAATCTGACCCGCTTTTTGCCCGGGGATTGATCTTGGTTGGGGGGATTGGATTCTTTTGGTTGTTCGCCCAGGGTTTCGCAATTGGCATAAGAGGATATAATTTTGCCTGGCTGGAATCCTTGCTTGGTGATCTCGGGGATCGCCAATTCGGGATGGGGTATGGTGCAATGCTTTGTGCCATAGCATTTTTATTCATGTTTACCCAAGGGATCGCTGCACGTGGTATAGTCGGGGGAGATGTTTTTGTAACTGGGGCGATTGGTGGTGTAATTGTAATCGTACTGGTTTTTGTTGGCTATCCTATTGCCAATATGCTTTTCTCAGCTTTCATTGATGATGGCGGAGAGTATTCGATAGGTGTATTTTTCACAAAATTTTTTGATGACAGGTTATGGGGATTGGCTTGTTTGTCCGATGGCAGGTGCGGAGCTGCATGGAATTCTCTATTCCTAGCAATTATAGTAGGATTTACCACCACCATGCTTGGTTTGGCCTTTGCCCTTGTTGCTACCCGTTCCAGATTTAGATACCAGCGATCATTGCGTGCCCTGACTGTACTTCCAATTATC
>CAZHIL010000173.1:0-14093 GCA_964532985.1 uncultured Albidovulum sp.
GAATTTACTGCTCGCTTGAATTGCCTTCGGCTTTATGGCCGTCTTGTTGGAAACTGAAATAGGCTTGACTTTCAGGATATCAACTACAACAATGCAAATTGTTCAGGATATTGAATGATTGGGTACCTGAATAGTTACGAAATTTCTAATTCCCCATGTAACGAAGACTACCATTTTACAGAAGTTGTTCTTGAGGATCTTCATCATGTTCCTAAAAGTAAAACACTAAATAAAATTAAGGAACATCTCACAGATATCTATAGAGTTTATATCCGTTCTGGATTGCTTGAACTGCATTTTAATGGTGACCAATTAGCCTACACAGAGCCCCAAATATTATTTGCTCCTTATTATAAAGAAAAGGAAGGGAAAAAAGTTGAATGGCGTAAGGATATAAATTTTGACTTCGGTGACGGATTAAAGGTAAAGGGCTTTGCTGCTCTTAGAGACCCAGGAAACAAAAATAAAAGCGGTTTTTCTTTATTTCGGCGTAAGCGTTTGATTCAAGGAAGTGGAGATGAGGGATACAGACCATCATTTATTTTTAGGCAGCCAGGTGATTTTCGTTCACTACGTCTGTTTGGTGAATTGCACTTATCGGGTTTTGAAGTAAGTCATACTAAGGATGGTTTCCGATGGGATGATAATGAAATACCATTTCTTGAACTACTCAAAGAGCATCTTGATTCTGATGATCTTCCTCTCCTTAAACAAGCTGATGGTTATCGTGCCAGAGCTCCTAAACTTGACCTAACGAAAATTGCTGTTGGGGCCATTGAAGGTACTACAGAAGCGATATCAGAGACTTTGGGAGAAATTTTAACAGATGTTGCAGAAAAGCCTCCTGTTGAAACTGTAGTCGATCCATTACCACCAAAACCAGTTTTGGTATCACGTGAAGTTACAATAGATTTTCGTGGAGAAGAATGGTTAATTAAAGTTGAGTTAACAGATGAGCCTTCTGAAAGTCAATGGTTAGATATTAGCAATCAGTCGAGTAATGGGTCCAAATCGGAAGTAATTGAAATTAGGGTATCACTTGCACATCCATTCATGGTAAAATTTGCTCAATCAAATTCATTGGAAGTGGAAGCT
Source organism: uncultured Albidovulum sp. (assembly GCA_964532985.1). Lineage (GTDB taxonomy): Bacteria > Pseudomonadota > Alphaproteobacteria > Rhodobacterales > Rhodobacteraceae > MPNP01. The sequence goes on from CAZHIL010000173.1 coordinate 1,096, forward strand.
CTCCTTAGAGTTGCTGCCGCTTTGGCTTTAGCAGAAAGATTGGCTCGTCTTTCCGGAATAAAGTACTCTGGTACAATCCGTAGAAATCTAAATGAAATTCTAAGGGATGCTTTATCCAAATAATTTTATAAAGTGATGAATCGTGAATTCAACGGCTAATTTTCAACCCACTACAGTTGTGACCCCAAGAAAACAAACACTCACTCCAGGAGCAAGGTGGCAGCCGCAAGAAGGATTTGAAACCAAGTCTTTAATTGAAAGAAAAGGATTGAAGGATGAAGGGAAAGAAGTAATTTTATCAGCAAAATCCATTTTAGCGCGTGGAATATATCCAACCGAACATAAAAAAAGCCGTACCGGCTTAGTGGTAGGCTATGTTCAAAGTGGCAAAACGCTTTCATTTACTACGGTTATCGCTTTAGCCCGAGATAATGGTTTTCGTCTAATTATCGTTGTTGCTGGAATTTCTAATTCATTGTTGAATCAATCAAACGAACGCTTACTAGGTGATTTGAATGTAAGAAATAATGGAGGTTATTTTCGGTGGAAACATTTTAAGAATCCCGTGAAAAAGGACTTAATGAGTATAAAACAGGTTTTAGACGAGTGGGAAGATAAAAGTGTCCCCAATGACCAATGCCCATCAATTATTATCACAGTTATGAAAAACCATCTCCACCTAAAGAAATTAAGCTACTTGTTAAATGAGTTAAATTTGGATGATTCAGCAGCGCTAATAATTGATGACGAAGCCGATCAGGCTAGTTTAAATACTTTAGTAAACAAGAATAAAGCCAGCACCACATATAACCTACTTATAGAAATTAGAGAATTATTACCATGCCACACTTACCTTCAATACACTGCTACACCACAGGCACCATTATTAATTAATATAATTGACTCACTTTCCCCTGATTTCGTTGAAGTATTGAATCCGGGTAAAAATTATATTGGCGGGCAAGTTTTTTTTTCGATTCAGATAATCTTGTTAAGGTTATTCCAGAGGAGGATATTCATACAAAAGATTCCCCTCTTTCTGTACCCCCCGATTCATTACTTGATGCAATGCGCATATTTTTAGTCGGGGTTGCCATCAGTCTAATTGAAAAAAACAAAGAAACTAGATCAATGCTCGTTCACCCCTCAAGAGAAACTGAACATCATCAGATTTTTTTTAATTGGATTGAAAATGTTCTAAATAATTGGAGAGGAATATTTAAATTACCCAACACTGATTCTGACAAAATAGATCTCCTAGACGATTTTGAAAATGCATATTGCGACCTGAAAAAAACTGTCCAAAATCTTCCACATTTTGATGAAATTAAGAAGGTTTTACCAAGAACTGTTCGCATTACAAATATTGAAGAAGTAAATACAAGGAGTGGTAATCCAACCCCCATAATTGAGTGGTATAAATCGTGTAGCTGGATTCTTGTAGGAGGCCAAGCAATGGACCGAGGATTTACTGTTGAAGGACTTTCTGTAACATATATGCCAAGGAGTAAGGGTATTGGAAATGTAGATACGATTCAACAACGAGGAAGGTTTTTTGGTTATAAGCGGAATTATTTAAATTATTGCAGGACCTATCTCGAACAGGATGTCCTTTTTGCATTTGAAAATTATGTTCAACATGAAGAAGAAATGAGGGAGCAACTTCAAAATGTTAGGGATAAAGGGGAATCTCTCAAAGAATGGAAACGAAATTTTATTCTATCTACAGATTTGCAACCCTGTCGAAAAAATATCTTAAAATATCAGTATGTTAAGGGGAATTACTCAGATAGGTGGTTTGTACCATCGATTATCCGAAGTTCTAGTCAAATCATAAATGAAAACCGTAAAATAGTGGAAGATTTTATTGATGGGTTGACATTCCAAACAACTGTAAGTGATTCAAGTACTAAATTGACACACATTCACAATATTTGTCGTGGTGTAAAATTAGACAATGTAATCAAAAAACTACTTTTGTCTTTTCGACTACCAGCTGCACTAGATTCGCTTGAAATGGTTGGAATCCTACTTCAACTTTCCCAAGCCCTTGAAAAGTACTCAGACGAATCATGTGTAATCTATCATATGAGACCAAATTATATCAGTAAACGTACGATAAAAGACAATGGTAAAATTACAAATCTTTTCCAAGGCGAGGCACCTGTTTTTCCCGAACATTTAAGAGGATCAACCTATAAAGGGGACAGGGCTTTTCACGAACGAAAAGACGTTACTGTACAAATTCACTTTATTAATCTTGAAAAAGGAAAAAATATAGTAGAGGAGAAAGTTCCAGTTATAGCAATTTGGATACCGAAAAGAATGTCATTATCATGGCTTTCTCAGGAACAATCTCAATGGACCTAAGTTTGATATCAATACTAAATTCTATTGAACTACCGGATTCCGGTCAAAATTTTGAATTTAGTTTCTATGTAAAACCTATTCCAAAATTTGAAAAACATTACTTTGGTAAAATTTGTTCAGGAGAACCCACGCTATTACTTGGTTCCAAAGATAGGTCAATAAAATCTCCTGTAAGATTGTCTGAGTTAGAAGTAAGTTTTTCAGTACCATGTGATATTTCCAATTCAGATGGATCGTATTCTACAGAGACGTTCACTTCAATTACCTGCAAATCAAAAGATACCAATCTTCAAGGCTATTTTATTCATATATGTGAAACTTTACTAAGAATTGTCGGTAATTCACCAAGCCTAGATCAGATTGAGAATGCAGTAGAGAGGTTAGTAGAACTATTTCAAAAGCTAAATAATCCCCCAAGAAGAACTGTGGTCGGACTTTTTGGAGAGTTATATTCAATCCATGTGGCTAAGTCACCTGAATTAGCTCTTCAAGCTTGGAGAAGTAATATTGATGATCGCTATGACTTCTCTATGGGTGATATTAGGTTAGAAGTAAAAACAACCTCTGCAGGTAATCGTACCCATGAATTCTCTCTCAATCAATGTCAACCTCCATTAAATTCTACTGGGATTATTGTTTCACTTTGTGTTGAAACTAGTGGTGGGGGGTTATCACTTCAGAATCTCATTGAGAGAATTGAAAATCAAATTGTGGGTAAACCTGAACTTCAATTGAAGTTAACTGCTACTGTTGTCGAAGGTTTGGGTAATAATTTATCTAAAGCCCTATCTATGTGCTTTGATGAACATACAACCCGGTCTTCAATGAGAATTTATGAAATTGATAATATACCAACGGTTTGTAAAGAATTGCCTAATGAAGTCAGCCATGTAAGATTCAAATGTGATCTCACTAACGTGATACCTTCAATAAGAGAAAACATAGCAAGTGAAAGTGAAATTCTCGATAAAATACTACCTAATAATTTGCACTGTTTATAATTTTGGATATTTTTTTCTTTCCAGTATCTAAAGGTAATTCACCGAAGTAACTTACTGTGAAGAGTATTATTGGAATTAACCTTTAGTCAAATCAAAAACGATAATTTTAACTAAGGTTTAATCTACCAGAAAAACCTGATCTGTGAGCTTTTTTGTTCTCTTTCCATACAAACTCAATTTGAATTTCATTCCCAAGAATTTTAGAACAATCACTCAAATACCCTGCAATTTTAGGTGCACTTTCTCCCTGGAATGAAAAATCATGAGAAGGAACAAATTTAAATCCTTTTGTCCTTTCTACTCCATGAACTATATTTGCTCCGGTTACCCTTTTCAATTCTTCTAAACTATGGCCTGAATCTAGAACCATTAAAAGAATTCTTTGATATAATTCATTCCAACTTTTTGATTCAAATATCTGGTCATTAATTTTGACCATTGTCAGCCTTGTAAAAGCTAACTTATGCAATTCATTGGGCGTTATATTTATTTTATTCAAAGGGGAATCCTCATCAGGTTTTTTTGAAATACCTACCTGTTCCAGAGTATCCACGTCAGGTTCTTCTGAAGTATTTATCTGCTCCTTTAGAAAGTCCTCAACTATTTTTATTTCGGGTTTTATTCCCCACTTTTGGTCCATTGTCTCAATTACGAGGTCCCTAAGGATTTCATCTGGTCTTTCTAAAAGGGATTTCCAAGCTTCTTGGGCAATTTTCCTGACCTTAACTCTTTCGTGCTTTCTGCTTAATTTTTCTTTTGCAATCCTAGTGGTTTCTCCAGAAATAACTTGAGATTTACTAAGATAGAGCGAAAATATATCTGCTAGATCAGAAATATTAGGATTTTCGTTTAGATCCAATTTATGGAAAATTTGGTAGCTTGGGGAAATTTGGTCAAATTTGATATAAAACAACCATTTTATTCCATCTGTAAAACAAATTATAGGTATATTTTTTAAATCTGCATACGAGGTAATTTGACCATATTTTTTTCCATGAACCGAATATTTGTTGCAAATAACAAAAACTAGTGGCTTACCATTGTGGATTAATGAAAAATCAATACTCTGGTTATCGTGAGAATGGTGAACTTCCTTATCAGACCATTCCAACTTTGGTAAAAGTAGTTTTACCAAAAATTTAACTTCGTCCATTTTCTCAAATTTTTGAGACTTCAAGAGGTTAATAATTTGTTCAATTTTTAGGTCTAAATTCAATTATTTGTTCCTTTTAAGCCTGTTCTAAAATCATAAAAATTTAAAACGATCCTCAAGTAAAATATTGTGTTAATTCCGTATAAAAATTATTGATGAAAGCCATATGCGATGTGTTGAAGACACACTTATTAGATAATAGCGATTAGAAAATCATATGCAACAAGACCTATCCGATGAGGTTTTGAATATAATTGACCAAATGTTACCAAAGTAGGTTCCCTAGTGCTGGACAATGAGAGCTTGCTAGCTAATGGTATAAGATCCAATTTGGTATATTATTGCCTCAGGGTTTAAATGATTGAAACTTCCCGGCAGTTATTTTCCTTTACAACGATGCTAAACTATTTTTACAACTAGTCCAAAACTGCTGTGCTTTAAACACGATAAAGCGGTTACAGTAAGAGCCCGTTACTAGCAGGATGTTAAAAAGAACCTACAGCTGCCGTCATCTACAGAAAAATTGTCAAGACAACCCTTACTGGTGAGAGAGGAAGTTGTGGTTCAACAAGTGTGTGGTGGAAAGTGTGGAGGTTACAGGACAATCTACTAATATCCAACAATTGATCAACCAGTTTTTCTATTAACTGTCTATGGAAAGGGTACAAAAGCCAAAATGAAAAATTGTAATAGAACACTTTGGCCGGGCTTTTGCTCAGCAATACTAAAGAACACTATCATATTCAACTAGTTGACCATGAGAAAATGAAGGATGTAATCGTGAGTTTTGGTAAAAAAATTGTCCGAAGCACCAAAGACGTTTTGGCCATTGCTTGGGGTGAGGCCAAGCCGGGTTTAGTATATATTCCTCTGAAATTGAAACGAAAAACCCTTGGATGATTGCAAAACTCCTTGGGTACATAAAATCCAAAAGGTTTTGGTCTCGAAATTGCTTTGCCTGGATCCAATTCCAACGATTTTTGTTAAGAAACAAAATCATATAATCCAGAATGAAAATTGCTTTAGTCGAAACCAAGGAATTTTGAATACTCATCAAGGTTCAAACGTGGGGTTTTGAAGGTGTTAGCAGGGTTATTGGGATCCGCATAACCGACCGCAATTCCACATACAACGATTTCCTCATCCGGAAAGGTCAAATGCTCATGGACAAGATCACCATAATTGGCCAAGGCACCAATGCCACAGCTTGACAATCCCTCGGTTTCAATACCGATCAAGAGATTTTGGATGGCCATTCCCAGATCCATGAAACAGCCTTTTCCCATTCGCTTGTCAACGCTGACAACAATCCCTACGGGGGCCCCAAAAAAACGGTAATTGTGTACAAACTGCCTTTTTCTGGCCTTGATATCTCTTTTGGCTATATTAAGAGCATCATACAAGCCAAAGCCGGTCGCCCTTTTTCTAGCCAGAAGATGCTCAGGCAACGGATTAGGAAAATACGAATATTCCGAAACACTTGGACGTTCATCCCGGATAGCTTGTATGAGGATATTTGTTAAATTCTCCAAGGCATTCGAGGTGAGAACCGTAAACCTCCCGGGTTGTAGATTTGCACCACTTGGAGCACTTCTGGCCAATTGCAAGATTCTTGCAAGGGTCGTTCTGGAAACAGGATCCGGAAGGAAACCACGAATTGATCTCCTGGCAAGTACTATCTCCTGAAGGTCTGTCCTAGTCATTCCGGGAGATCACGGATTCTGGTCTGTATTTACACAAAAGCATAATGATCAAACCGGAAATAATGGCCTTGATAAGGTCGCCGGGAACGAAAATCATGACCGAGTAGATAATGTGGACAAGAGTTTGTTCCAAAACCAGGTACATGCCAAAAATTCCTGGAATGTAAACAACGATAATGCCTCCAATTACAGATGCAATCAAACCGATCGCAAAAGGGTGGGTTTTCCTGAAACGTTCCATGATTAATCCACATACGAATGCTCCAATGGGCCAGCCGATCAGAAACCCCCCTGAGGGTGAGAAGAATAGTCCCAACCCACCTCGACCTCCGGCCAATAAGGGGACACCTAATGCGATAAGGACTATCAGTAACAGACTGGCAAGACCGCCTCTCCAACTACCCAAGATACAGCCGCCAAGCATGACGCCAAGGGTCTGTGCTGTAATCGGAACACCAAATGCCAAGGTAATGATCGGGATAAAACCCAAGGCTGCTGTCAAGGCTGCAAAAAGGGCAATATATGCAATATTTCTTTCCATGATCGGTCTATCTAGCCATTGTTTGATCGACGTGCCTTGATGGCTTCGGCAACATGATCTGCATCATCCAGAGCAAAACATATCAATGGAAAAACTAATCTCCAGGTAGGCCTTTTCAAGGAGCGACTTCGCCATGAAAAATTTAATCTCCTGATGATTTCCAGCAAATTGGGAACCGATCTGATTACCAATCCAAAAGTCAAACCCAAAAATGACAAATCCAACCCTATTTTTCCGAGCGGTTTTACCAGTTTCTCAATCAGGATTATCATGTCATCCAATTGAGAGGTCATGGTCACTAGATTGGCAAGGCTAATGACAATCATGAATTTTACCAGCAAAACCATACCTTGGACAATCGCACCCGTGAAGATATGCCAAAGCAATATAATCACCATGAATGGTATTATTGGGGTAAGATTCCTGATGGCCAGTTTGAGAAAATTAATGCCAGGTATCAGGTTGAGGAAGAATAATGCCAGAAACAATACAATGAGAGTCAGATGGTTTTCCAACTGGTAGACAATAATTGTGGTGATGGAGAGGATAGCCAGTTTCCATACGACCGGAAGATTATGGTAAGGTGTCTTAATTGGAGAATTCAAACTCAACATCTTCATCTCCAATTCGATACATTTGCTGTTTGAATTCATCCAATACTTTGGAGGGGCTTCCATCCATGACGATTTCGCCCTTTTCGAGCCATATTACTCGATCATAATCAACCAACGTTTGCGGGTCATGTGATATCAGCAGAATTGTTTGATCCAGTGCTGCCAAAAATCGCTCCAATATTCTGACCGTAGGAATATCAGGGCCGGTAAAGGGTTCATCCAATAAAATGATCGAGGATTGCATGGCCAGAACCGACAAAAGGCAAACTAGATGCTTTTGACCCTCCGAGAGGGTTGAAACAGGTCTTTCAGCCCAATGGGATTTACCAAAATTCTCCAATATTCTTAAGGCAAGTTCTTTTGCTTTGTCCCTCGTATGGCCAATATTGTTCAAACCAAAGGTGAGTTCCTGTAAAACAGTTGGAAAAATTATCTGATGATCAGGATTTTGGAATACCATTCCCACAGTCCTGATTGCACTCTTCCGATCGGCATAAACATTGATATCGTTGACAAATATATTGCCACTGGAAGGTTTGATTAATCCTCCCATCAATCTGATCAAGGATGATTTCCCTGAACCATTGCGTCCAACTATTCCTATCCGTTTTTCGGTTAATTCAAGATTGAGATTTTGAATTATGGTTTTGCCATTAACCTTGTAACTGACGTCATTCAAGGAAATCCTGTTCTCTTTTATATTGTGCATGAGTACCACCAGGATGGATTAACTTACGGTAAAAATCCGTTTGTTCAAACTTCTAAATAAAAGGAAGTCCCGATATCATTTGTTGCCTGCTTGACAATTTTAGAGTGATTTTCTGAATATGTATTCAAAATGCTCAATGTTACATAGGCCTTTAAAACCCAAAACAACATTCGAAATGGGGTTAAAATAAATCCAATTGACAGTTTTTTGAGAATACCTTCTTGTTTTATTAAGCAATGGTGAATGGTTTGTATTACCTGAATTGGCCTATCCCAAATCCTTCCTGATCCAATCTCGGAAAACTCAATGTTACATCACTTAAGCTCTAACGGCTTGCAAGAAAGCATCAAATTCACTGTCCCTGATTGATACTGTATGCTCCTCACCGGGATAGCCTCCAGATTCAACATCTGCCTTAAATTCCTTGAAAGCAGCTATTCGTTCACTCTGCAAACGCTCAAGTTCCGGGGCAAAATTACGGTACATCTTTCCATGACGTGGCTTGTGATTCTTGCCGTAACCACAGACATCTTCGGTAAATAAATATTGTACATTAGCATATTTCCCAGCTCCCATTCCGAGCATAATGAGAGTGGAGTTTTCGGTCAAGAACTTTGCTACCGGTTCTGGAACAACCTCAAGTTCTGCTCCAAAAACACCAATCTTTTCAAGTATTTGGGTGTGTTTCCAAAGAGCTACTGCCTCCTCAGATGTCTTGCCCACTGCACGCCAACCGGTCCAGGTTATATAACTAGGAATCAAGCCAATGTGTCCGACTACAGGTATATGGTTGTCACAAAGAACCTTCTGAATATCATATGAAGCAGAACAATAATAGGCATCACCACCAATACCAGCATAATGGAATGCTGCTCGCAGATAGTCTTCTGCAGTCGCAATCGGACGACCTTCAAAGCGGCCCCAGCCTCCATAGGGCAATCCTACCTGCACAAAACAATCACCCGCTGCTTCCCTCATTTGCTCATCAAAGAAACGACCTTCAATTGAAAGCATGTGGATTCCAGCTTTAGCTGCCGCATTAGCTTCTTCATATGTAGTAACGAATAACATGGAGATTTTTTCACCTTGCTTTTTCATTGCACGGATATCTTCAACATGAGGACGGTTGTGATACATGGAATGACTCCTTTTTTCTATGACTTTCGCGATCACGGAAGTTTTAATTGACCATGCGGTTTCGATACATAAACCTAGTTGTAAACCATGACTTAGCTTTTCAAATTTCTTGAGGCTTATAATCAGCGATTGCCGAAGGCATAACACTTTTCATAAGTGACACGGATTTCTCCAAACCTTCCAAAGAATTTAGAATCACATCTTCATGCTCTATTGCTAGCCAGCTATCGTATCCATTCATTCTGAGCCGGAAACAAAACTCCCTCCACCATTGTTCACCATGCCCATGACCAAGCGTGATATAAGACCAGCTACGAGCTGGGATATTCATTAGCGATCCGTTTTCAAGCAATGAAGTTGTTGCCTGTACTGTGGGATTGATAAAGGTATCTTTTGCATGAACATGATAAATTGCATTGCCAAGTACCTCAACGGCAACCAGTGGATCTGCACCCATCCAGAAAAGATGCGAAGGGTCAAGATTCGCACCGATCAAGGGTCCGACCGATTTTCGCAATTTGATTAGAGAAGGAACATTATAGACGCATTGATTACCATGAAGCTCCAGTGCAATCCTTTCGACGCCATTCTCTTTGGCTAAAGATACGATCTCTGTCCAGAACGGGATGAGTTTTTCTTCCCATTGATAACATAGAATATCCTGGGTTTCCGGTGGCCAACTACTGACTACCCAGTTGGGCATTGTGTCGTTTTTTGATCCTGCCGGCAATCCAGACATGCCGCATATCATTTTTATTTCCATTTCACCTGCAACACGGATTGTATTCTTCAGGTCTTCATACTGTTTCGGATCTGTGGGATGTAGAGGGTTGCCATTGGCATTGAGGCAAATTATCTCCAATCCCCTGTCGTCAAATGCTGTTTTGAAGGCCTTTTGTTTATCTGAACTGCCAAGCATTTCATTCAAATTGAAATGAGGTGCAGTAGACCAGCCACAGGTATTGATTTCAACACCACTTACTCCTAGACGGACGGCATGGTCAAGCATTTCATCAAAGGGGACTGCTCCAAGGCTGTCCGAAACAAATCCAAGTTTCATGCAATTACTCCTTTGTGAGTTCGATATAATTCCGGTTTGGGAATGATCCTGATAGTGTGTTTTGCCCCCGAATGTAGAGACTTTATTCCGAATTCAGCTACAAGAGCAGTACAATATCCATCCCAGCAATCGCTTGCAATTTCCGGAAAACTCCCTGTTTTGACAAAATTTAAAAATTTACGGTTTTGACGAACATATGCATCATGAAAGCGACCTCGCCAGTCGGCATCATAACTTGTGCTTGAAGAAAATTTGATATCGGTTCTCGTATGTGCCTGGTTGTTTATGGAAATGCTGCCAGTTTCCCCAACCAACTCGGCACGGACATCATAACCGTATGCGGCATTATTGTTTATTTCAATTGTAACCAGTTGATCGTCAACCGTTTCCAAAACCATAATTACGGGCGCAGCCCTACCGTCTGCTCTGTGGGGTTTAAATGCGGTAATTGAAGCAAATTCCGTGCCGAGCACGTATCGTGCCACGTCAAACTCATGGGGAGCAGAGTTGCTGATGGCCATGCTAGCACTGAAATCGGAGGTAGGAATTTCCACATTGCGGTGAAAGTTATGCATCATTAATGCCCGACCAAGATTGTTGTTATCCAAAGCTGCCTTCATCTCAACATAGGACTGATCAAAACGTCGCATGAAACCCAACATCACACAACGGGCATTTAAGTTCCTTTCTGCTGCCATTACTTCAAGGCATTCAATGGAAGAATCAGACAATGGTTTTTCACACAATACACGTTTACCTGCTGTAATACAGGCCTTTGCAAGAGGAGCATGGGTAAAATCTGGTGAGGAGATGATTACAGCATCAACATCATCACGTATGATTACCCCTTCCGGATCAGTCGAAATATCTTGTGCCCCATGGGCATCTGCTACAGACTTGGCCTTGGACTTGTCCATATCACAAATAACCTGGAGTTTGGCTCCCGGCAGGTCCTCTGCTACAATTTTAGCGTGGTCACTGCCCATTATTCCTACTCCGATGACTGCCATTCGGATAGACATTGGCCTATTCCTGTAGTTAAATAGCTATATCGGTAGTGATATTTGCTTCGAGATCCGCCATGCTTTCGCCCCCTGCCATAAGATCAGTTATTTCCTCGCGGGACTTTTCACCTTTACGGAAATCTGCAGCAATGGAGCCTCTGATTAAAACGGCGAAGTGATCACCCACAGCTAAGGCATGCATAACCTGATGGGTTATGAAAATTACGGCAAGACCACGACGTTTGGCCTCATTCACGATACGAAGTACATGTGCTGCTTGTTTAACACCAAGGGCAGCTGTCGGTTCATCAAGAATTAATACTCTGGCACCGAAGTATACAGCTCGAGCAATGGATAGTGATTGTCTTTCGCCACCTGACAAGCCACCCACGAGACGATCACCATCATTAACACGCGTAATCCCGAATTCCTGCATTTCCCTGATCGAGATTTTGTTGGCACGACGTCGATCATACATTTTAAATGGACCCCAACCCTTGGTGGGTTCTACCCCAACGAAAAAATTACGGCCAATAGACATTAGGGGATAGGTCCCCCCGAATTGATGAACTGTTGCTATTCCCCGATCGTGAGCATCACGGGGATTCCTGAAATGGATTGGTTCCCCATCCATCAGAATCTGTCCAGCATTTGGTCTGTAAACACCGGCAAGTGTTTTTATCAGGGTTGACTTGCCAGCTCCATTGTCCCCCAAAAGGCAAAGTACTTCACCTTCATGAACCTTGAGTGTAATATCATGAAGGACGTCGATTGGGCCAAATGATTTGTCGACATTGCGTAACTCTAGGATGGGAGTTTTGTCTGACATGACCTCAACCTCCTTCATCTTTTCGTAGTTGACATGGTTGTTGCCATTCTACGGAAGGTATTATTCATTAGAACCGCTATCAGAAGCATTACCCCAATTATGAGGCTTGAAAGATTTCGGTCAAAAGGAGTGTACCCGATGCCCTGTTGTACAATCCCCAGTGTCGCTGTACCAAAGAAAATTCCAGGTACAGTACCGAATCCTCCTGTCAGAAGGACCCCACCGACAACTACGGCAATAATGGTGTTGAATATCAGTGCAAAATTTGTCGTGGTCGTTGCCGAATTCGACAGAATGGTTTCAGATGCACCAGAAAGTGCAGCGGCCATTGATGCAAGCATGAACAGGGCTATCTTCAGTCGATTGATGGGAACACCTGCATTGCGGGCGCTTTCCTTGTCTCCACCAAGAGCGAAGATCCAGTTTCCCCATGGAGAATGGTGAAGGACGAAATAGAACACGATTGCCAGACCGACCCACCAGAACACCGAGGACTGGAAACCCCAGAAGTGGTAGGCGCCGAAGAGCTCCTTCGCCCAGACCGGCGAGTACAGGGCCTGGGTTGTCCGGTCTGTCAGGAGGAGTGACAGGAACAGGGTCAGTCCGCTGACGGCAAACAGTGTTGCCAGCGTCACGATCAGTGATGGGACATTGGTCCGGGTCACGAGGGTTCCGTTCACCCAACCGATGAATCCGGCGATCGCGAAGGTGATGAGTAGGCCGATAGGGATTGGCAATCCGTATTGGCCACAGGCGATGGCGATCGATATCTTGGCGGCGGGAACGACGGCACCGATCGAGATGTCAAGTTCCCCGGCGATCATCAGGAACCCGATCGGAATCGCGATGATGCCCACTGTTGAAGCGGCATTGACCC
>CAZHIL010000174.1:0-6016 GCA_964532985.1 uncultured Albidovulum sp.
TATTACAGTCAATTTGCAGATCATTATAACAATTATGGCAGTTGGGCGGTGATTATCGCTGGAATTACACCCTTTCCCTACAAGGTAATCACAATTTTATCAGGGTTTACTGGTTTGAATTTCTTGGTTTTTGTGATTTGCAGCATTTTGGCACGAGGCTTGAGATTTTTCCTTATCGCCCTTCTCCTTTGGCATTTCGGTGATAAAATTCAAAACTTTATCGAAAAAAGATTAGGCTTCTTTTCAATTATTTTTGTATTTGTCCTGATCGGTTCGTTCATATTTATAAGTCTGATATGACCAGAGTTCTAAATCAAAGTGCGCTTTTGGCTACCATGGGTTCCATTGGTTTGTTGCTTGGAGCCTTTATTTTTCAGGAAGTATTTGGTTTCGAGCCATGTACCCTTTGTATTTGGCAAAGGTGGCCACATGCAATTATTCCACTGGTTTTTCTCTTTTCAATAGTATTTCCACATCAAATTTGGTTTCTGACCTGTTCCCTAGTTATGGTCATTAGTTCACTGCTAGCTGGTTACCATGTGGGGGTTGAACAGGATTGGTGGGAAGGTCTAGCCAGTTGTTCAACTTCTGATACGGGGTTGTCCACGGAAATGATTCTTGACTTTTCGGAAGAGATTTCAGTGGTCATGTGTGATGAAATCGTATGGAGTTTCCTGAATCTCAGTATGGCTGGCTGGAATACGGTTTTCTCACTTGTTTTGGCTTCTCTCTGGATCCTGGCCTTCAGAAATTACCAAGCCATTAAGCAGTAGTCAGTATCTAATTCATTATGCTCAAAACTCTCAGTACCAAGAACTTGTAATTGAGAGAATCATGACAAAGATAATAGCAATAAGATTAAAATTGTTGCTAACAACACTCTAGTTTGTGTCAAGTCAGTAAACTTTTCTTACTCCTCCAAATAAGATCTGATTAAGGATTAAGATAAAAAGTCACCCCATTCGGATCTGAGTCATAAATTAACTTGCTATTCAATATCCTGTTCAGCGATAAAAATCCGATTTTTGACCGGATATGGTACAAATACTCTATGGAGGAAATTCAAAGGGAATTAAAGGAATCTGGAAAGTCTGTTTGCAAATTGGGTTGATAAGTTATAAAAGAGAAGGCTAGTTCTTCAAATAAACTACAGGAGTGTGTTAATGAATGAAATTAAAGAAAAGTTTCCTAGTGCCGTACACATGTACGCCAAGGAATGCCTTGATGGTAAACTCTCTCGAAGGGAGTTCATGACTAGGGCGACCGCACTAGGCGCTACTTCGGCAACCGCATACGGTTTGATTGGCTTATCCGTACCTGAGGCAAAAGCAATGGCCATCCAGGACGGCGGAACAGTAAGAATTCAAATGAATGTCCGGGCCCTTAAAGATCCGCGTACCTATGACTGGTCTGAGATGGCCAATTTTACACGTGGTTGGCTGGAATACCTTGTGCAACTTAATGCTGATGGATCTATTGAAGGTAGACTGTTGGAGAGTTGGAGCGCCAATGAAGATGCTACCCAGATTACACTAAACGTTCGAAAAGGTGTGAAATGGAACAATGGTGACGATTTCACTGCTGATGATGTTGCCAGAAACATAGCTGGTTGGTGCGAAAAGGATGTTGCAGGCAATTCTATGGCAGGTCGCATGGGTACCCTGATTGACCCTGATACTGGCGTTGCCAGAGATGGTGCAATCGTTGTTGTGGATAATCATACCGTGCAACTCAATCCCTCACAATCTGATATAACTCTGATTGTTGGCATGTTGGATTATCCGGGTGCAATAGTACATTCCTCCCATGACGGTGAAACAATGCTTGACAATCCGATTGGTACTGGTCCCTACCTGCCTGAATCCTTTGAAGTAGGTGTCAAGGGAGTGTTGGTAAAAAACAACGATCATGAATGGTGGGATGCCGGTAACGGAGCTTATCTGGATCGTATTGAGTTCCTAGACTATGGTACGGACTTTTCAGCCCATGTTGCTGGTGCTGAAGCTGATGAGTTTGATATGTGTTATCAGGCCACTGGTGAATTTATCGAGCTTTATGAAACACTTGATGGCTGGACCAGATCCTCGGTTGGTACAAATGCTACCCTGATCTGCAGGTCTCGTCAGGATGGTTTGGTAGACATGGAAGATGGGACTCAGGTGCAGCCCTACGCTGACGTGAGGGTTCGAACCGGTTTTGCCAAGGCAGTCGACAATGCCATTTGTCTGGAACTTGGTTTCAACAACAATGGCGGATTGGCCGAAAATCACCATGTATCTCCTTCTCATCCCGAATATGCAGCACTAGCACCCTTGACTGTTGACAAGGACGCTGCAAGGGCAATGGTAGAAGCAGCAGGTATGCTTGATTTCGAACATGAGTTGATTTCAATTGACACCGATTGGGTCAGTGCAACTGCTGATGCAATTGCCAGTCAAATGAGAGAAGCCGGTATCAATGTCAAAAGAACCAATCTGCCAGGGGGTACCTTCTGGGATGATTGGCAAACTCACCTTTTCAGCATGACCGAATGGAATCCAAGACCTCTTGGTGTCCAGATTTATGTATTGGCTTACCGTTCCGATGGTCCATGGAATGAAACTGCCTTTGCCAGTGAAGAGTTTGATACCCTTCTGGGCAAGGCATTGACATTGAGCAATGCAGATGATCGGCGTCAAGTCATGGAACGTCTGGAAACCATCATGCAGGATGAGGGTGTAATCATTCAACCCTATTGGAGAAACCTTAACCGTTTCTACAAATCCAATCTGGTTGGAGCCGAGATGCATCCGCAGTTTGAAATCCACAGTTTCAAATACGGATGGGCTGCTTAATCAATTTACCCCAATAAATGATATGAACGGAGTGGGAAACCTCTCCGTTCATAAGTAACCGACACTGCTTAACTCAGTATAATCATTTACCAAAATGTTCAGGTTCATTTTAAGACGTCTTGGGATTACCGTCATCTCAGTGCTTTGCCTGACTTTTGTTGTTTTCATCCTAACCAATCTTGATGGGAATCTGGTCAAACTTGCCAAATTCCTGGGCAGCCAACGCATGTCGGCAGAACAGGTTGATACCTGGCTTGATTTGAACGGTTTCAACCAGCCGGATGTTATAAGGTATGGTGAATGGTTGGGTGTCTTGCCATCCTATCAATTGGTACAGGATGACGGCAAGATATTGGGTCGTTGTACCCGTCCTGGTGTTTCCCTTGAAGATACACCGAGATATTGCGGAATTTTTCAGGGCAATTGGGGATGGTCGGTTATTTTCAGGGAAGAAGTCGACTCAATAATTTTCAAGCGACTCGCACTTACCGGATGGCTGATGCTTTACGTTATGTTGATCATGGTTCCAATTGCTTTGGTGATCGGAATACTTGCTGGCATGCGGGAGGGTACCAGAACAGACCGTACACTTTCCACTTTTTCAATAATTACCACGGCAACCCCCGAATATGTTTCTGGTGTATTGCTGGTAGCCCTTTTTTCCAGCAATGCCGTTGGTTTGAAATGGTTCAAGGGTTCCGCTGCCTCGGCCATGGAAAACATCACCTTTGAAAACTTTACCCTTCCCGTTGCCACCATGGCACTTTACGGTATGGGTTATATCGCAAGAATGACCAGAGCCTCCATGGCTGAAGTCATGACTTCGCAATACATAAGGACCGCCCGTTTGAAGGGTGTCAGCTTTACTGCCATCGTATTGAAGCACGCACTAAGAAATGCCTTAATTGCGCCATTTACGGTAATTATGTTGCAATTTCCATGGTTGCTTACCGGAGTAGTGATTGTTGAAACACTTTTCAACTACAAGGGCTTTGGCTGGACCCTTGTTCAAGCTGCATCAAACAATGACATCAATCTCCTATTGGGATGTTCCATCATTGCCGTTATCGTTGTACTGATTACTCAACTCATATCCGATATCGGCTATGTCTACCTGAATCCAAGAATTAGGGTCAGTTAGGTTCAGCCCATGGAACGATTGTCCTATTTCGAGATATTCAGCCAAATTATCGGGCATTTTTGGCCAGTCTGGATCGCTCTGGTTGTATTTTTTATTGTTTCATATGTAACCAGAAATTATACGGGCCTTTATGGCAAATTGTTTGCCAGTCCAATAGGATTGATTGGACTCGGTATTGTCATGTTCTGGGTATTTACAGCCATTTTTGCCGATTTGATTATTACCTTCGATCCCTATGGACAAATATCAGGTATGAAAAACAAGGTTCCGGGTACGCCCGTACGTGGTCTTGAAGGTGAATACTACCTCCTTGGTGGAGATCGGTTAGCAAGGGATGTATTCTCCCGGGTAGTCATGGGAAGCCGTAGTGTAATGACGATTGCCCCAGCTGCGACAATGTTTGCCTTCATGGTTGGAATAATGCTTGGACTTGTGGCAGGATACCTTCCTGGCAAGTTTGACACCATGGTCAGTTTTCTGGCCAATCTTGTATTGGCCTTTCCTGTCATCCTGCTGTTTTACCTCATGGTTTCTCCAGCAATTCAGGAAACAGGACTGCCAACCATACTAGCGGCTGTAATGTTCCTATTTCCAATTGCGTTCTTTGCTGTGCTAGTCAATTCGAGGCTTTATACCCAACCCATGAAACGTAATATTATTGTTGGGCTTATTCTGTTGGTTGGCTTCTGGATTTATCTAGGTCTTGCCTTTGACAGCGACCCCTTTGGAATATTCAGCATGGACCCAAATCTCCTGAATGTATTTGTTTCGGTGGTATTTGCGAATTCACCAACAATTTTCAGGATTGTTCGAAGCCTCGCTCTGGAAATCAAGACCCGGGATTATGTTGCAGCTGCCCAAACCAGGGGTGAAGGCACTTGGTATATTCTGCTTTGGGAAATCCTGCCAAATGCCAGAGGACCCCTGATCGTCGATTTCTGCTTGCGCATTGGCTATACAACCATTCTTCTGGGCACCCTCGGATTTTTTGGCTTGGGGGTTTCACCAGAAAGCCCCGACTGGGGTTCAACAATCAATGAAGGTCGAAAGATTTTAACACTTTACCCACATGGTGCCGTCCCCCCTGCACTTTCACTGATGAGCCTGGTATTGGGGCTGAACCTCCTGGCAGATGGTCTCAGGGAACAATCACTAAAGGACTGAGAGGGAAATGGCTAGCAACGGTAAAGAAAACAAAACCCCAATCCTCGAGATAGAAAATCTGTCCATCTCCTTTTTTACACGGGCAGGTGAAATACCTGCCGTGATGGATTTTTCCTGTACGGTTTATGAAGGTGAGGCCATGGGGTTGGTTGGTGAATCGGGATGTGGCAAATCCACGGTTGCACTGGGAGTAATGCAGGACCTTGGCGTAAACGGAAAGATTGTGGGAGGTTCTATCAAGTTCAAGGGCAGGAACCTGCAGGAGTACACCCCAAAGGAGTTGAGGGAGTTGCGAGGTTCCGAAATTGCAATGATCTATCAGGAACCCATGGCATCCCTAAATCCTGCCATGAAAATTGCGACCCAACTTATGGAAGTACCAATCATTCACGATGGACTTTCCAAGGCCAAGGCCTGGGATTTGGCTATGGAAGTGGTTGAATCGGTCAGGCTACCTGATCCTGAGCGAATTCTCAACTCATATCCCCACCAGCTTTCAGGCGGGCAGCAGCAAAGAATTGTCATTGCCATGGCCCTCATGTCCAAGCCCTCATTATTGATACTTGATGAACCAACGACTGCATTGGATGTTACGGTTGAAGCAGGAATCGTGGAACTGGTCAAGGATTTGGGCAAGCAATTTGGAACCTCGATGCTGTTTATAAGCCATAACCTAGGTCTGATACTGGAAACCTGTGGCAGAATTTGCGTTATGTATTCCGGCGAAGCGGTTGAAACAGGTTCCATCAATGATGTCTTCGACAAGCTGCGACATCCCTACACGCATGCCTTGTTTCGGTCCAGACCTCTACCGTGTGCGGCGAAACATCCTGGTCCTCTTGTACCCATTCAGGGTAAGCTGCCCTTGCCACAGGAA
>CAZHIL010000175.1:0-4721 GCA_964532985.1 uncultured Albidovulum sp.
ATTGATTACCTCTTTATGGAGGATGCCTGCGGTGATTCCGAAAATCCGCCTAGACATGCCAGGGCTTTCGGCAATTTGATGGCGCTGAGGAAGCAACTGGCCGATGAGAGGATCAAGGCCCTGATCGCTTTTCGAAAAGCAATTGAGGAAGGGAATTTTCCAGGGGAAGATGAAACAACGGGAATATCGGATGATGAATTTTCTGATTTTCTGGATTTGATGAATAAAAGTTGATTCAGGATTTCCATATTCTTATGCTGAATTTTATATATACCTGGTAAACCAAAAGGTTATAATTCGGTGTTGTATTCGTAAAAGTACCAGTTGGGTATTCAAACTCTAGGCTAATATATCAATACAAGGTAGTCAAAGATGGAAATGCCATCTTCAAATAATTCGATTATCAATGGTAAGGACAGATTAATAGGTCTTTTCAACCTGATATTGTCAACGGACTCGGTCATATCTGATCCTTATGAGACCAAAGCCTACGAATGCGACGGGCTGACAGCCTACAAGTGTCCCCCATTGGCTGTTTTGCTTCCTAGAACCACCGAGGAAGTTTCCGAGATTCTGAAAATTTGTCACGAAGAGAAAGTACCTGTTATACCGAGGGGTGCAGGGACATCTCTTTCGGGGGGAGCACTACCAACCAGTGACAGTGTGATTTTGGGAACATCCAGATTAAACAATATACTTGATTTGGATATTGAAAACAGAATGGTTAGGGTTCAAACTGGTGTAACCAACCTCTCGGTTACCGAAGCCGTTGAAAACGAAGGCTTTTTTTATGCTCCCGACCCCTCGAGTCAGCTAGTGTGTACCATTGCAGGCAATATTGCCATGAACTCGGGAGGGGCCCATTGTCTCAAATATGGCGTAACCACCAATAATCTACTGGGTGTAAAGATTGTTCTGATGAACGGTTCGGTCATGGAATTGGGTGGAGAGTACCTTGATTCCGGAGGATTGGATCTGTTGGGTGTCGTATGTGGTTCCGAGGGACAATTGGGCATTGTTACCGAAGCCGTGTTGAAAATCATACCAAAGCCCGAAGGAGCAAGACCGATATTGTTGGGGTTTGATTCCAATGTCATTGCTGGTAATTGCGTTTCGGATATAATAGGAGAGGGAATACTACCCGTTGCCATTGAGTTTATGGATCGCCTGTGTATCCGCGCTTGTGAGGATTTTGTCGGTGCTGGCTATCCGGATGTCGAAGCTCTTTTGATTGTTGAAGTGGAAGGGTCAGCCAAGGAAATTGATGAACAACTCGATAGGATAAAGATAATTGCTTCGCGACACAATCCCGTCGCCATGAAGGAAAGCAAATCCGACAAGGAATCCAAGTTGATCTGGCTCGGTAGAAAATCTGCTTTCGGTGCCATGGGAAGGATCAACGATTACATATGTCTTGATGGAACCATTCCAGTATCCCGATTACCTGATGTCCTGGAAGGCATTTCTTCCCTTTCCGAAAAATACGGTCTGGCCGTAGCTAATGTTTTTCATGCTGGGGATGGAAACCTTCACCCGTTGATCCTTTTCAATGCAAACAAGGAGGGGGAGTTGGAAAAGTGTGAAAGTCTGGGAGCGGATATTCTGAATCTATGCGTCGATTTGGGGGGATGCCTGAGTGGTGAACATGGAGTTGGGGTAGAAAAAAGAGATTTGATGACGAACCAATTCTCAAGGCAGGATCTCGAAATTCAAATGCGTGTAAAGGATGTTTTCGATCCAGACTGGTTGCTTAATCCTGCCAAGGTCTTTCCATTGGAAATTTCAATGGAGCGAAGACTAAATTGAGACCTGCAAGTGAATCAGAACTTGCCGACCTGATTGCGGGAAGAACATCACCTGTAATACCTTGTGGTGGAGGCACCCGCCCAATTGGACTACCTTCTGAAGGGGAGAAATTTTATCTTGGCAATCTCAACAGGGTAACACAATACGAACCTGGAGCCCTGACCTTGGTTGCCGAAGCAGGGACACCCCTTAAAACAATTTTTGAAATTCTCAATGAAAAAGGTCAAATGCTTCCATTTGAACCGGTAGATTATCGGGATTTGCTTGAAAGCAGCGGAGAACCGACAATCGGGGGCATGGTTGCTACTAATTCCTCTGGTCCGAGGAGGGTCAAGGTGGGAGCCTGTCGGGATTATGTAATCGGACTCAGATTTGTTGATGGTGAGGGTAATATCATAAAATCTGGTGGTCGTGTCATGAAAAACGTGACCGGTTATGATCTTACCAAGTTGCTAACCGGAAGTTTTGGTACACTTGGAATAATAACCGAAGTGGCCTTGAAGGTTTTGCCTGCTCCGACCCATGCTGCAGTATTGTTAATCGAGAATCTGCCCGAGAAACTTGCATTGGAGGTACTAAACCGCTCTCTGAATTCCCCTTTCGAGGTTTCAGGTGCTGCTCACTTATGTTCGGGAATTGATGGTCATCCAGTCACCATGATTCGACTTGAAGGTTTTCAATCATCAGTAATGTATCGGGCAGAAGAACTTTCAAAGTATTTTGAAGACACTGTTTCAATAACTGTAGAAACTGATCCCGAACGAATAAGGAAAGGTTGGGAATATATTAGGGATGTTGGTCCTTTTCAAAACCGGAAAGGAGATGTGTGGAAAATAATAACCAAGCCTAACGAAGCCCTTTCGTTGGTTAAGGGTTTAAGGGAAAGCATCGATATTGAAGTTTTTTACGATTGGGCAGGAAGCTTGATTTGGGCATTGGTACATGAAGGTACAAATTTGAGAGATTATCTGCAGGGTCTGAATGGTCATGCCACGCTCATACGGGCAAGTGATGGCGACAAGTCGCATTTGGAGGTTTTTCACCAGCAAAGTGTCATGGAATTGGAATTGAAGAAACGATTGAAACATAAATTTGATCCCGGCAATATCCTTAACCAAGGGATGATACTGTAACAGTAACTATGACTGTCAGTTCTGAATTTATGGGACCCAAGTAAGGCTATTTTATGGAAACCAGGTTCACTGAAGAGCAACTTGCCAACCCTCCGATAAAAAGGGCCAATGAAATTCTCAGGACCTGTGTTCATTGTGGTTTTTGTCTTGCCACCTGCCCAACATATCAGGTGCTGGGAGATGAACTAGACAGTCCCCGGGGTAGGATTTACCTGATAAAGGATATGCTGGAATCCGGACGGCCTGCCGATGAAAAAACCGTCAAACATATTGACCGATGTCTTTCATGCCTTGCCTGTATGTCAACCTGTCCTTCCGATGTTCATTATATGCATTTAGTGGATTATGCCCGGGAATATATCGAGGAAACCTACAAACGCCCCCTGACAGACAGATTGCTCAGAAAAATGCTGAAGGTCTTGATGACCAATCAAAAACTATTCGGATTGAGCTTGTTGTTTTCAAGGTTTGCCAAACCTTTCGCTTCGTTCATGCCAGACAGGCGATTGAAGGCCATGTTGAGCTTGTCTCCTCCCCGAACCAAAAAGGCAGAAGAATATATCAGGGGGGAAACATTTTTACCCGAGGGCAAGAAAAAATTTAGGGTTGCCTTGTTGATGGGATGTGTCCAGCAGGCAATTAATCCGTCAATAAACCAGGCAACAATCAGTTTACTGACAAGATTGGGTTGTGAAGTAGTTGTCCCTGCCTATGGTTGTTGTGGTGCTTTGCCCCATCATATGGGTTCCAAGGATGAATGTTCCCGTCTGGCTTTGCAAGCCATCAATTCACTGATTGAGGAGATGGATGCGGATGGGTTGGATGCAATAATCATCAATACTAGCGGATGTGGAACGACCATCAAGGATTATGGCTATATGTTCCAGAATCACCCATCACAAAAAGATGCTGAAAGGGTAGCGGAGCTGGCAGTGGACATAACGGAGTTTATTGACAGAATCGGTTTTCCCTTTCATGAAAAACCATCAATAAGGGTAGGATACCATGCTGCTTGTTCGCTCCAACATGGGCAGGGAATCAAAACCTTACCCAAGGATTTGTTGAAGAGTTCCGGATTTGAGGTTGTAGAACCCATGAACAGTCATCTATGTTGTGGTTCAGCCGGAACCTACAATATGTTGCAACCTGAAATTTCCAAAGAACTCAGAATCAGGAAAATTGATACCCTGGAAGCCAAAAAACCAGATATTATTGCCACTGGCAACATAGGATGCATGGTCCAGATTTCGGCTGGTACCAATATTCCGGTTGTCCATACCGTAGAACTGTTGGACTGGATATCCACGCCAACCAGTTCACCAAAATCCCTGGACACCCTGAAAGCTGATTTCAATTGTTGATTGCATGGATTTTTTGATTTCAAAACTCTTGAAAATCACATATGGTGCCCTATTTTAAGGCTATCAGAGCCGAAAGGTCTGGTAACTTAGACGCCCGTTCAGATGAAGGGCACATTATGAAAATCGCTCAAATGGAGGATTATGTCATGCGTACATATGATTTGTCACCCCTATATCAAACAACCGTAGGTTTCGACCGTTTCCAGGATATGCTGGATAAGGTCTTTGCCCAGGAAGCTGTTTCAACGGGGTACCCCCCTTACAACATCGAAAAGACTTCGGATGAAAGTTATGTGATTTCCATAGCTGCAGCCGGGTTCTCAAGCAAGGAACTTGAAATCGAGGTCCGTGAAAACAAGCTCATCGTAACCGGTAAAAAAGTTGCCGACGAAGACAAGCGTGTTTTCCTGCACAAGGGAAT
>CAZHIL010000176.1:0-1545 GCA_964532985.1 uncultured Albidovulum sp.
ATCAGGTGGTATATCAACTTCCAGGTTTGTACAGCCAAAATAAAACGGGAAAGACCAGCAAAGCAATGGATCGGCAACCTTTTCAGTCCAGGTAAAACGACCGATGCAATTTTCCAATGCGAGGTGGTACTTATACGGTAAAAGGATTTCGGCCTTGTCGCCAACAGGTCGGAAACCTCTCCCATACAATTCCAGGTGTTCCGGAATTAGATTCTTCAATTCCTCGATAAATTGTAGACGCATACCGTAAAATGGTCTCTTTTTTTTGTTCTTATTGCTGGTGACAATGGAAATTTTCTCGATCTTGTTTGTTGGCTTTAAGTTCGCAAACCAATCATGGTTTTTTTCATATTTTATTTCCTGGGAAGAAAAGTCAACTCCGACAAACCAACCGTTAAAATTGTTCTGCTGCCACTTTTCTGATTTCAGTTCCTCCTCACTGGAAGTTATAACAATCCCGAACTGGTTCAGGAAACGGGTATTTCTGGGGTTAACAGCATCCGCTTCAACTTCACAGAAAACTGTTCTTTCCCTTGGCAAATTAGTGGGAATGGAATATGAACCCCGGCCAACAAGAATCAATACATCAATATCCTTGGGAATTTCCAAACCAACAGAAAAAATTACTCCGTTTAAGGTCGAATCATTTCCAGGACATAGTCGAAAAAAGGATTCTGGCTTAAATTGTGAAAACAAATGAGCCTTAATCAAATGGTTGTTTTCATCTGATTTGGTAACAGGAGTTTGTGATAAATTCATAAGTAATAAATTTAATCGTGGAAAAGTTTCGACTGAATTGAATATAATATTCCTTATTTGAATGGTAGAAGGTCTCGTAGAAAATTACTTCAGATTAAATATTTTGAAGTGGTAATAAATTGAGTATTTGATGCGTATTGAAAATTGAACTGTAATTTGATTATGTATCACTTTATCAGAACTGTGAATGATGTGGGATTTGTATCCACAGGATTTAGGTTTCCTTAAGGTTTTTTAAACCTTTTTTTATCATTATCCTATCATCCAACCACTCATCCTCTGTGGGTGGGTAAATCGCACATAATATAGAAATTCGCATGATTTTGAAGGTCTAGGGATAACATTGAGGATGATGTTATCCAGACCGCTTGATAATGTAATCCCTAATTTATCTTTGTGATTTTGGATAGACAGATATATAAGCATCTTGATAAAGAAAGCGGGTTAATTCCAATCCGTATCAATAAGTAACAGAACTATTCTTTAGAAGGTGGCAGAATCCCATTTATTAAATTCTTATTTGTTCCTTACCGATTTGATACCGAAATTGGCAAGGGTGATTTCCCTATACAGAACAAAACAGGGGTTTGAAGATCCAAATCGAGTTAAGGAGCGTTTGGGCATTCCGTCAGTTAATCGTAAAAAGGGTACCTTGATTTGGTTTCATTCGGCCAGTATTGGTGAAACCTTGCTTGTGTTGTCTCTGATTGAGAAAGCTTCAAAAAATTTTCCGAGCCAAAATATTTTACTTACAACACAAACCGTTTCATCCGGGGAAATGGTCAC
>CAZHIL010000177.1:0-6278 GCA_964532985.1 uncultured Albidovulum sp.
ATCGAATAGATCGGTGGGAACACTGTTTCCAGTAATGGATGCAACGGCCAAAGGTGTAATGAAATGTTCTCCTGCCCTGGTTAAAATCCCCCTGACCTCGAAGTTTTTTTCCTTCAACCTGCGTATAAAATCCAATGATTTATAGGAAGCAATCCCACCACCTATAATCAACAGAATTTTTTTCCGATCATTCATTTCGTTGCCTATCCATAATTGTGTTCCATACAAAGTATATCATAAACTAATGAATGTTAAGGTTGTTGATCCGTTGACCATAAATCCCCGTGAAAAGTTTGATTCAATTTTCCCTTGTCTTGGTATAAACACACCTGGTTTTATGGTAAGACGGTATTTTACTCAAACCAATACTAATTTTTTTGTGGAATTAAATTGCATTTTTTATCCGTGGCTGTCAGAAAATGAGTGGATTCAGGATATCTGAACGTGGTTCAGTTGACAAAAACTCCCCTCTGTCCTTCCAACTTGACAGCAGGGTTTATACCGGATTTAAAGGCGATACTGTCGCTTCAGCTCTATTGGCATCGGGTGAAAGGATTTTTGGAAGAAGTTTTAAGCTTCATCGCCCCAGGGGCATCTGGGGTAGGGGCCATGAAGAGCCAAATATATTTTTGGATGTTACCCGTAATGGCAAAACAACTCCCAACCTGAGAGCAACGTTGATACCATTAACGGACAACCTTCTGCTTAAATCCTCAAATTCATGGCCCAACGCACGCAAGGATTGGTTGGGGGCATTGGATTTGCTGCGAAAATTCATTCCACCCGGGTTTTACTATAAGACATTTATCCAACCCAATTGGCTGTTTTGGGAGCCATTGATCAGGCGATTGGCAGGAATTGGACACCTTGATCCGGAAAATTACCCAGCCCACATGCCAGTTAAAATCACCCATCACTGTCCCTTGCTGATCGTGGGTGGTGGCGCTGCCGGATTGGCTGCTGCCGAAGCTGCAGCAGATGATGGAATTCCGGTATGGTTGATTGATGATGGTGAGGAATTGGGAGGTTCACTACAGTGGAGGGGGAATACACCCTTTGAGATGCCCTGGCAAGAGTGGGTTGATAAGGTTAGTTCGAAGGTATTGTCAGCTGGTGGCAGAATTTTAAACAATACGGTTGTCTGGGGTGTATTTGATCACTTTCATTATGCCGCTTGGGAAAAAAGATCGGATGGCCCTGATCGTTTATGGCGGTTGCAATCGGAAAAAGTGATTTTGGCCACAGGTGCCATTGAACGCCCCTTATGGTTTGTCAATAACGATCTACCAGGAATCATGTCTGCCGAAGCAGCCTATCATTATCTGGAAAAATTTGGTGTGGTGGCCGGGAAAAAAATTGTTATGACGACTGGCAACGATTACACGTACATCCTAGCCGGGAAATTGGTTGAAGCCGGTTCAAGCGTAACCTTGCTCGATGCCAGGGACGATCCCCAGGAGATACCACACGAAGGTGTAGATTTACTGACCAACGAACAGGTACTGGAAGTTCAAGGGGCAAAACAGGTCGAGCTCATAAAAACCGCCACTCGAAAATTCGAAGCTGATACTCTTCTTGTATCGGGTGGATTTACACCTTCTGTACACTTGTGGATGCAGGCAGGAGGAAAATTGAAATGGGATTCCAAGTCTGATTCCCTGATCGCAGAGAACAATCTTCCACATATTGCAACTGCGGGTGCTGCAAATGGCAAATTTGATTTCATGGACGTTTTGTCCGATGGATATCAAGCTGGCGGAGGCAAAAACATTGAGGAAATGTTTACCCGTGAAGGGAAAGTACATACCCTTTACCCCTTTCGACCAAACCAAACCGGATCAGATCGAATTTGGGTAGATTATTTTAATGATGTAACCCTTGCTGATGTTGAAAATGTCTTCGATGAGGGTTACTCCGAAGTTGAACATCTCAAGAGGTATACAACCCTGGGAATGGCAGTAGATCAGGGTAAAACCTCCAATCTGGCCGGAATTTTTCTCCTTTCGAATCTTTCGGGTGATTCAATAGAAGCAATTGGAACAACCACATTCAGACCCCCATATGTACCCGTACCACTCAGTATCATTACTGGGCAAAGACACGGTGCCAAGTTCAATCCCCTGAAACGTTTGGAACTGGAACCTTTTCACCGAAGCATTGGTGCGGAATTTCGAGAATATGGCGGTTGGTTGCGACCTTCAAAATATGAGGAGGGTGACGAGATTGAGGCTGCCAGAACAGAGGCCAGAATTGCCAGGGAAAAGGTTGTATTGTTCGATGCATCCCCTCTCGGTAAAATCGAAGTCATCGGCCCTGATGCTGGCAAACTGTTGGACTATTGTTTTTATATACGGGTTTCTAATCTGAAACCCGGTAAAATCAGGTATAATTTCATACTGACAGAAGGTGGCATAATATCGGATGATGGAATTATCCTGAAATTGAACGACAATCGTTATATCGTATCTGCCTCCAGCTCACATGTGGACGTTATCAGACTCAATATGGAGGAAGCCAGGCAGGACAGGTTTGGTGATTCAATTTTGGCGATTCATGACACAACACATAACTGGGCAACCCTAACGGTCGCAGGACCCATGGCTTCCGAAACACTTAAACTATCAGGACTTCCGGATTATTCCCGGATTGAAGCCCTACCCCACATGTCAGTTATCGAAACTAGTTCTGAAAATTTGCATTACAGAATAGCCAGAGTCAGTTTCACTGGTGAACAATCCTATGAGATTTCTGTACCATCTGGTCATGTTGGGAACTTGCTAGAACAGGTGTATCCGGTTGTAAGCAACTTGGGTGGTACCTTTATCGGTGTTGAAGCCTCAGCCTTGTTGAGGGCTGAAAAGGGTTATATACTGGTTGGCAAGGATACCGATGGATTAACCATGCCTCAGGATTTGGGTATTTCTGGTCCTATGAACAGACGCAAGGATGAATTTCTCGGCAGGAGATCGCTCTTTTCAATTGAGGGAAAAAGAACCGACCGCAGACAACTGGTTGGAATCAGGGTTGATCCTGATCATCCCGTTCTTCCAACAGGTGCCCATCTAGTACCTGCAACAGGTCCTCGAAGATCACTGGGGTTTATCACATCTAGTTACTTCAGCCCCAACCTCAATCAACCAATTGCCTTGGCGCTCTGCGAGAATGGTTTGGCAAGTATGGGACAAGGGGTCGGAATATTCAACAAGGACAAGGTATATCAAGGTGAGATTTGTTCGCCCTGCTTTTTTGACATTGATGGAGAACGGCTCAATGGATGAGAAGCAATGGGAATGGCGGGATTTCAAAGAGGGAGAAATCTTTTCCAAGGAGGGACTTAGTGTAACCTTGATGCCACCAAGGGGAAATCTCCTGGTATCGGGAAATCTACCCAAGGCTTTCAGTTATCTTGATCTGGATGTTCCCATGCTGGGTATGGATGGAATTGCCAAGGATGATTTTGCCCTGCTAACTGGTACGAACAAGTGCTTGTTGTCCACACGGGAAAGAATTGAAGTGGTAAATGGCTGGTTCAAAGAGGGTTTCATGATCTCTTCTGCCGACTGTCAATGGAAACAGCTACACCTTGAGGGTCCCGCCACAAGGATGATACTGGCACAAGGTATCATGCATGAATTGACCTCAAGATCCTGTACCACAATGGTCTTTGGTAAGGTCTCCCTTGTTGTACAATCTGAATCCGGTTATTTTCTTTTTGTCGATTCCCCCTATCTGCAATATTTCATCGCCTGTCTGGACTCATGTGACCTGATCGAGGACGTGAACAATCCTTTGTCGAGTTGATGGAAAACATGATTCATAGCATTACCTGATTATGATCTTTGTATTACTTCGAAGAAGAGCTTTGATGTCACCTGCCAGCAATCGCAATAGACATTATGTCATGGACAAGGGAATTTGAGACGTGCAGAACTATTCTGAATTTCCAAAACTCACTTTGGTTACGGGTGGTATTTCATCCGGCAAATCCCTTTGGGTTGAAGGTTTTGTCAAACGGGCAAGCAAGCGTAAAACATATTTGGCTACTGCAATGCCACTGGACGATGAACTCAATGAAAAAATCAGGCAACACCAGGAAAGAAGAGGTGAAAACTGGCAATTGCTGGAGGACCCGTTTACCGATGGCAGTGTTTTTCTGAAGTTTGGCGAGGGAGACATTATTCTGTTTGAATGCATGTCTACATGGTTGGGGAATCTACTGTACAAAAAAGTTGACCTTGAAGTACACCTCAACAATTTTCTGGCAAACCTGGCCACCTCCAAAGCCAATATAGTGGTTGTTTCCGTAGAATCGGGTAGTGGTGTCATTCCCATGGATGAAACCTCCCGGACCTTTGTCAAGGAACTCGGTACCCTGAATCGGAGAATTGCCGGAATATCCGACCTAACCATTCTGATAACAGCAGGGCTTCCCTTGGTAATAAAAGGCCATTTACCCTCATGAACAGAAGCTTTTACTGGGTTCGCCATGCCGCAACCAATGCCAGGGGTTTATACGGTTGGACTGATGTTGGAGTGGATCTGTCCAATAAACAAAACCTGTCATGGCTCAATGAAACCCTGCCCGGAGAAGCCATTATCATTGCCTCTGATTTAAAAAGAGCCAGTCGGACCGCCGATGCAATTCAGGGAAGTCGAACAAGATTGCCTGATGAAAGAAATCTGAGGGAATTGCATTTTGGAAGATGGGAGGGGAAAACCCCTCAGGAAGTTTCCGAGGTCGACAAGGTTCTGTCAATTGATTTCTGGGAAAAACCCGGTGATATCAAGGCACCTGATGGAGAAAGTTGGAATGATCTTTCTCACCGAGTCAATGAGGTAGTGGATAAAATTTCCCAACTATACCCCAAAAATGATTTGGTTTTTGTAGCACATTACGCAGTTATCTTGACCCAGATTCAACGTGTATTGGGTGTTTCCGCCCTTCAGATATTGCATCGAAGAATCCACAATTTATCCCTCACGAAGATAGTTGAGCGTAACAACAAATTGGAGCTTGAATTCAGTAACAAACTCTCTGCATAATCCCAAGGGCTTAATTTTGGGATTGAATTTTATCCACAATGGAATCCCAGATCAAACCGGCAACGTTTACCCCATCGAATCGCTCTAATTCAACAATACCCGTCGGGGAGGTCATATTGATTTCGGTCAACTTGTCACCGATGATGTCAATCCCGGTAAAGATCAATCCATTTTCGGACAATACCTTCTCA
This sequence comes from uncultured Albidovulum sp., assembly GCA_964532985.1. Taxonomy (GTDB): domain Bacteria; phylum Pseudomonadota; class Alphaproteobacteria; order Rhodobacterales; family Rhodobacteraceae; genus MPNP01. The sequence continues at coordinate 5,235 of CAZHIL010000177.1, forward strand.
ATCCTGGAACAAATCAGATAATCATTTTCCGTGAGCTTGCATGGATTGGCAGTACCACCAACATGTAAATTTGATCGTGTTTCACCTTTCTGTGGTATGCGGTTGATCGCACCAACCGGTTCTCCGTCAACCAGAATAACCCGCTTGTCACCCTCCGAAATTGCTGGCAGATACTCCTGGACTATTATCGGTTCACTGCTGCTTTGAAAAAACATCTCACAGAGTGAATTCAAATTCCCGTCATTGGTAACAATTTTAAAAATACCTGCTCCACCGTTTCCAAAAAGGGGCTTGATAATCAAATCACCATGTTTGTCCCTGAACCTCCTTACCTCTGAAATATTCCTTGTTATCAGGGTTGCCGGTATAATGTCGGGAAAATTGAGTACGATAAGTTTTTCAGGGAAATTCCTAACCCAGAAAGGATTGTTCACAACCAGGGTATCATCCATTATCAGTTCCAATAAATGGGTCGTTGTAATATATGACATGTCAAAGGGTGGATCCTGACGAAGCCAAACCACATCAAGGTCCCTGAGGTTTATTTCCCTCTTTTGACCCAACCCATAGTAGTTGGTACTGTCCTTGCTGACTCGCAGGGAATGCCCCTCGGCAATCACATTCCCTTCCCGATAATACAAATCGGTTGGAAGATAATAGAACAACTCATATCCCCTGCTTTTAGCCTCCAGGGCCAGCCGAAAACTACTATCTCCATGAATATCTATGGATCCGATATGATCCATCTGAAAAGCAACTTTAATCGTCATTTATCAAGGTCCATTTTTCTGGTGCGATTGACATGGGCTTTATTATTATTTCATGTCACAACAATATCTACTTATTTTCCCGATTGGCGGAAAGTTTCAAAGCCAAACTATAAACTTCCTTTCGGGGCAAATTAAACATTCCGGATATTTCTGAAACAGCATCTTTTACACTTTTGTTCATTAATGCTTGTGACAGGAGGTCTGTAATATCCATTTCAGGTTTTCCGGTCCTATCTCGTTCGATAACAATTACCATTTCACCCTTAACCTTTTC
>CAZHIL010000178.1:0-3745 GCA_964532985.1 uncultured Albidovulum sp.
ATATAATACTATTTTAGCAAGGAAAATAGGAATCAGTTTTTCAATAAATCACATTCATCTAAAAATAAAGGAAATAATTTCATTATATGCAAATCATTCACCAATGCATTTTATTCTGTCACGGCGCTATTAAATTAAGGAACAATGCATATCCCAATCCATTCCTTAGCCGAAAATTTCCTTATTTCCTGACTGAAGGCAGCAGGGTATTTTTAAAAATCAAATGTTTTGCACAATAAAGACAAAATGATTATGTAAGCACTGTCACGATGATAGATATATTTAACAGCATCCTTCCCTTCTTTATCGTAGTCGCTTGTGGGTATGGGTCAGCAAAAATCAATTTTTTGTCAATTGATGCCATTGCTAACATTACAAAATTTGTCTTCTACATAGCCCTGCCCTGCATGTTGTTTCGTTTCTCCTCAGGAATATCGATTGGAGAAATGTTCGATAACCAGTTTTTCTTCGCTTACATCTGTGCAACTCTCGGAGTGTATCTGTTTACTTTCGGCCAGGGATTGGTCAGGGGTGTGGGTACTGCGGAAGCTGCTGTCGAGGCTCAATGCTCATCAATTGGTAACGTGGGTTTTCTAGGTATTCCGATGCTTGTTTTGCTCATCGGAGAAGAATCCGTCGGGCCGATCATATTTTTCCTGGCATTGGATTTGATCATATTTGGGACATTGATTGTCATGACCATAAAGATATCCCAGGAAGGCAGGTTGACCAGGGAATCAATGATCAAGGTTGTACTGGGAATATTTGGCAATCCCATGGTACTGTCGATTTCCCTTGGTTTAATCTGGGGTGAATTAGATATTGTAATGCCAACTGCCATTGAGGAATGTTATATCCTGCTGAGTGGAGCAGCTACACCCTGTGCACTTTTTGTCATTGGGGCTTCTCTAGCAGACAAGTCGGCAGAAAAATATGTGGTTGCCGGATGGCTTTCTATCTTGAAACTTATTGTGCACCCATTGTTGATGGCCTTTTTTGCCCTCAAGGTATTCAGGGTTGATCCATTTTCGGCCAGTATCATGATAATGGCTGCAGCCATGCCTACGGCCGGGAATATTTACATATTGGCCCAGCATTTTGGTGTTGCACCCAAAAGGGTTTCGGCAACGATATTGATATCCACAGCCGTAAGTGTAATCACTTTATCAATAGTAATTGCCATGATAAACGGAGTGGATTGAAAAAAGTCAAGAAAGGATTTCAGGTATGGAAATTGTTAGTTTAAACAAATGTTTTGGAGGTACCCAAGGGGTATATAAACACCACTCCACAGTTTGTCAGTGTGACATGACATTTGGTTTGTTTTTGCCTCCCAGGGAGAAGAAAAAACCATTTCCTGTTCTGTGGTTCCTGTCAGGCTTGACTTGTACCCACGAAAATGCCATGACCAAGGCAGGAGCCCAACAAAAGGCGGCTGAGTTGGGTATGGCCATCGTATTCCCTGATACCTCACCCAGAGGCAATGATGTACCAGACGATGATGATAATTATTTGGGACAGGGGGCAGGGTTTTATGTTGATGCTACCCAAGAACCCTGGAATAGGAATTTCAAGATGTGGAGCTATATTGCCCACGAACTTCAGGAAGAGGTGATTTTAAATTTCCCCGTGGATCAGAACTCCCAGGGAATAACGGGCCATTCCATGGGCGGGCATGGTGCCTTGACCCTTGCTCTTACCATGCCTGAAACATATCGATCTGTTTCTGCTTTCTCGCCAATCGCAAATCCAACCAACTCAGATTGGGGACAAAAACAGTTTGCGGCCTATTTTGGGGCAAATTCAAAACTACCAGAACAACATGATGCCACTTTGCTTCTGGACCGTAATGGATATCCGGGTGAAATCCTAATTGATCTGGGAACCGATGATCAGTTTATGGATTTATTGCGACCCGATACATTTGTCTCGGTAATGGTGAGTAGAGGCCAAAAGGGAAGCTTCAACATGCGCGAGGGATATGACCATGGTTATTTTTTTGTGACTACATTTATCAATGATCATGTTGAACATCATTTCCGAAGTCTGCAAAAGTGATAATACCCTGGTCAATCCAAAACTACAGCTTGATATAACTCCCGGTCGGGAAAACCGTCCGGTATCCATCCTCTGGACTTTTGGTAATGTTGAATTGATTTTATGGTTTTAGGACCGGTAAGCCCATCAATTCCACCCGTATCATACCCCTTACCTACCAAATATGACTGAACCTTCTTCAATTCGCTTCTAGTAAGGTATGTTTCAGTAGAAGGCCAACTGGAGACCAGCGTTTGTTTTCCAGTTAAACAGTTTGCAAGGTAACCAACTGCAAGGGCATATGGTCTTGATGGATTATAGGCAAGTATGGTTTTGAAATTACAAAAAAGAGCGAATTTGGGGCCATTTTTGCCTGTTGGAGAGATGATTTCCGTATTTGCATTCAAAGGCACCTCTTTGTTTACAAATTCCATTCCCTCCGTTTGCCAGTTGGAAACAGTAGATTCATGACCATTATTCAACTTCATGAAATCAAACCCCGGTGGCACCGATACTTCAGACATTACTGGCAGACATTCCTCCCAGTTATGTTTGTGGAGATAGTTGGCAGTTGATGCCAAGGCATCCAAAGGGTCATCACCCCAAATATCGACTTTCCCTCTGTGACGAATATCAATCCCATATTCAAGATATACTGTGGGCATGAACTGAGTGTGCCCCATGGCTCCTGCCCAGGATCCCTTGAATTGATCAGGGGGAACTATTCCATCCTGAAGGATTTGCAGGGCCGAAATCAGGTTTTGTTCAAAAAAATCCCTTCGGCGGGTGTTGGTTGCTGCGAGTGTAGCCAAGGCATCCAGTACAGGATGATCACCCTTGATTTCTCCAAATCTTGTTTCAACTCCCCAAATTGCGGCCAGAACTTCCCGGGATACAGGCAAACCAAAATCCCAGATAGTTCCAAACGTTTTAGATTCTGAACCGAGTTTCTCCGTACCGGTAACAATTTGAGTGTCTGAGGTTAAAATTTCGAAGTATTTCTGTAGAGAAAATATTTCTTCGGGTTGGTTGTTTGCCTTATTCCAAACCTCTTCATCGAAGCAAACCGTTTCCAAATGGGCTAAAAAATCAAAATCTTCACGGGAACTTCGTGTTTGAGCAAAAAAGGCCTCACGCCATTCTTCGAAGTGAGATATGAGTTCTGAACTCATCAGGAATTATTCACACACCAAATTTAAATCGTCAGTTTCAAACCTCTTTATGAGTTTCCTGGAATTTCTTTTGCTGCTCTGGCGAAGCCTCTTTTTGATAAAGTTTCTTCCATTCTTCAAATGGCATTCCGTATATGATTTCTCTCGATTCCGGCTTGTCAATCGAAATTCCTTTTTCTGCGGCCGCTTCAGCATACCATCTGGAAAGGCAATTGCGACAAAAACCAGCCAGATTCATCATGTCTATGTTTTGAACATCCGTTCTGTTGCGAAGATGATCGATCAATCGCCGTAAAACAGCCGATTCGATTTCAGTTTGAGTTTGATTATCCATGATTACACCTTTTTCCAAATGGGTACCTTGATCAAATCAATTTGACAATAACCAATTTTTCAGATTGGCACTAAACTACAGCCCTTTTGCTATTTGTAGAGTTCCTCTGATAGACAATAATAATTTAATGCCATTCAATTGTAAATGAGAAGAAAGAACCTAGAAAAGCCCAGCTGTCTGATGATGTATTCCAGGGTATTCT
>CAZHIL010000179.1:0-16999 GCA_964532985.1 uncultured Albidovulum sp.
AAGGCCAAGGATATAATGTTTGCACATACCGATACGAAACAATCCCCTTGGTATGTTGTCAATGCGGACATTAAGAAACATGCCAGACTAAATTGCATTCACCATTTCCTGACCTTGATTCCCTATGAAGATCTAACCCCGGAGCCCATAGAATTGCCCAAGAGGACCGAGCCCAAGGGATATGTCAGACCTCCCATGGAATACCAGACCTTCATACCGGAAATTTATGGTAGTTAAATTGAAGGGCCCGACAGGTTCGGATGCTTGAGTTTATCCACAGGCACAGTCTTGCAGATTGTGTATCTGTAGTCAGGAAATAGATGTCAGCAAACTAGGGCTAGGGTTATCTTTTACATCAGGAATAAAAGCAAAATCTAAATCCACTCTTACTTCATGCCATTCCAACTTGGGTACGAATGGGTTCTGCATCATCGGGGCGGGAAGCAATATATCCAAGTAACTCATCCTTTAATTCGGCATGTTCGGGCATGTCGAACAAATTCGTAATTTCATCAGGATCAGCTACCATATCATAAAGCTCACCAGAACCTGATTGTAAATCTATGGTCAATTTATGTGTTTTCGTCCGTACCGTCCGCAGGCTGAGGCCGACGCCAACGCGTGTAGGCAATAATTCCCATTCGTTCAAGGCAAAATCACGTTTGGCCTCGTCAGTTTCTACCAATGGGCGAAGGGATGAACCATGCTGGGTCTGGAGTGGTTCAGCGGCTCCATAGTCAAAAAAAGTTGGACCAAGATCAAGTGTTGAAACAGGTTCGTCTACGACTTTACCTTTGGGAATGTTCGGACCGCGCATGATCATGGGCACACGAAGAAGACCATCGTAGTGCATGGGCCCTTTCAAAACCAGACCATGATCCCCTAACCAGTCGCCATGATCGGAAATGTAGATAACGATGGTATTCTTGGCGAGGTCTGCTTCTTCCAATGCAATTAAAATGCGACCGACATTGTGGTCGATGAGTGCAATCTGACCATAGGTATTGGCAATGATCTCTCGCAGTTGAGCGTCTGATTGTTCGGCAATTCGGCTATAGGATTTGCGAATTTCGACACCTTTCTTGTCGCCAGCCGGCTCAGCTGTTAAAACCCTCTCATGCCACCAAGGTCTTCCTCCAAAGTCGCGTTTGCGATACTTTGGAAGATCAATTTTTGCTGGGTCGTGAAGGTACGACCATGGTTCTGGAGCATCAAATGGGTGATGTGGATCGGGAAAGCTGACCCATGTACAGAATGGTTCGTTTCCGCGACCGTATTTAAGCCACTCAATGGTGCGATCTGCAGTCCAGGTAGTATTGTGCCACGCAACTGGCAATTTAGAATGCCAGGTTTGCGCGGCTTCTCTTGTTTCACCTGCATTTTCCCGGTAGAGCATATTTTTTTGGTCTCCTCGCCCATCGGCATAGAACCAGCGTTCATAATGCTGCCCGTGGGGAGGTTTTTCTGGCAGGAACCAGTTATGTCCAACCAGCATCATCTCAATATGGTCAAAGCCCATATAGGGGCCAAACCATGATTCGGGGAAGTTCGCTGATGATTTGAGGCACTCCGGTGTACCTGTAGGTTCAAAAGTGTGAAAGGTGGAAAAATGTGCCTTGCCGAAAAAGGATGTTTCATATCCAACTGCGGCCATTGCACCTGCAAAGCCTTTTTCACCAATCTCAGGATCAAGATCTATACCATTGTCATGGACACCATGGGTTCGGCAAAGTTGCCCGGTTAAAATTGATGCCCGTGCAGGTTGACACACCACTGTAGGTGTAATGCAGTTGGAAAAACGGGTACCATCTGAGGCAAACTGGTCCAGGTGCGGGGTCTTGATGTTTCTTCCTTCAAAACCGAAACAATCGGCACGGTGTTGATCCGCCGAGATCAAAAGTATATTTGGTCGCATCATGATAAAGGCCTTCGCAGATTGTAGGCAACTACGAAGATTGCCAAGACTATAAATATAAATGCAATGGGACTTTTAAGTAAGAAAAACGGGTCTGCACCCGTGGCCGCAAAAGCCTGCCGTGCCGTGGCTTCAAGGTTTCCAGCAAGGATGAAGGCTATGACAAAGGGCAAGGGTGACATACCCACCCGACGCATTACATAACCCAATAGACCGAAAAAGATGGTGATCCATATGGCAAGCATAGAAGTTTCCTGGACATAAATTGCTGTTAACGTAAGCAACAGGATTATGGGCAAAAGGCGATTCTTGGGAATACGTGCCATGACGCCGACCAAGCGCATGAAGATGCCACCAATGGTCCAGTTTAGTGCATTGGTCAAGAACATTGCCGTGAAGATTCCAAAAACCATCACCATCTCAGGGTTCATAACGCTGTCACCTATGCCACCGCCCAAGCGAAATACAGATGGTCCAGGGTTAAATCCACCAATTGAATCCATCGCTAGAATCAGAAATACCGCCGCTGCGTTTCCCGGAATGCCAAGCGATAAAACCGGGATCAAATTTGCTCCAGAAACCGAACTATTTGCAGCCTCTGTCGCTGCGATTCCCTCCGGCGCACCCTCGCCAAAATCAGGGGCATTGTCTGGTTTGGCGGTAGCATAATGGCGTTTGGCCGTGGTGTACCCCAAAGTCGCCGCCAATGTGGATCCTATACCAGGCAAGGCGCCTATGCAGGTACCTATTAGAGCCGACCGTCCAATATAAGGCAAGAGCCTGCGCAGGTCATTGCGCGATAAGGCTGAACTTTTACCTGAAGCAACTTGAGCCATCGTGTTGGATTGGGTTGTACGATGAAGATCTTCCAATGATTTGAATACCTCGCCCAGGATCAAGACACCTAGAACAGCGGCAGCTATAGGAATACCTTCGGCCAAGCTTGACTGGCCCATAGTCAGGCGGGGGTAGAAATCTTCGCCAGTAGCAATCATGGCGGCCAACAGGCCCAATCCCATTGAAATCACCCCTTTACCTACGGAACCGCCAATGACAGAGGCAATAAATGCCAATGATAAAATTAATAAAGCCGTTTTTTCTGGAAGATCCAGGTACCTTTCTACCAAAATAGCCAAAAAAGGTGCACAGACCACCAGTACGATATCAGAAAATGTATCACCTGAGGCGGATGAAAAATGCGCAATACGGAGAGCTCTTTTTGCTTCCCCCTTTTGTGCCATTGGATAACCATCAAGGGTGGTCATATAGGCATCTGGTGTACCGGGTGTATTAAACAGTATCGCCGGCACTGCCCCACCTACAGTAGCCCCTTTCATAATGCCAATCAAAAACCCCAAAACGGGCAGTAGGGCGTCATTCGAAAATCCGAAAACGGAGATAAGGATCGGCAATGAGATTGCCATTGCCATAGGCCCAGCAAGGCCAGGTGTCGCACCAACGGTAATGCCTAACAGAAACCCACCAAATACCATTATTACTACGATGGGTACACCCAGAACAGGCTCTGATAAAAACACGGCAAGAACGCCCGCAACAATGTGATCCCAAACGCCTATTAGACATCTCCATTTGGTGGCAAGAGCAGATCATCAAAGGGCATGTCGTAAAGCAGTGCAATGATCAATGAGGTTGCAAATCCAATAGCGAATCCACGAATGCTTAAACGCCGAGAAGCGGTTGCAATCAGACCACCAATCATCATGGTTCCGCCCACAAGAAACCCGATATAATTCCACGGCGGGGTAGCTCGCAAGGGACGATAGCCCCCCTCGAATCCCATTGCAACAATAGGACCCGTATAACGCATAATTATCAATGAAATTGCGAAAATGGCCAATAATTGCAAGATCCAAATCACATTCTTACGGGTGAATGTGTGACCCTGGCTAGGCTGAAGCCAGGTCATGATCGCACCTAAAGTGATGATCGCACCTGTAATCGTTGGTGCCAAGGCATCACCAATCACGAATTTACGCCGGACTTTCTCGACCAATCCTGTTTCTGTATCCAGAGGTATCCAGACAAAGACAATCAGAATAGAAAAAGCCAAAAAGAAAAGGGCCAACCAACGATCGGATGATGATCCTGATTTCATGTGTTGGCCCTTCTCGTAATTTACTGCACTGCTGCCATCAAAGCGGAGGCAGATTCAAAATCGCTTTGCAACAAGGCATCCAGCTCAGCACCTTGGATGGTTATAGCACCGCCGAAGGCATTGTTTATCATCCCTGACGCTTGACCAGATTTGGTCGCTTCTACGATGGCTGCAGTGATGGCGTCACGTGCCTTAGGGTCCATACCACCTGGGGCAACAAATACGAAATAGCCATCGGCGTTGAACTGTACACCAAGGTCGGCAAATGTTGGTGCATCTGGCGTTTGCACAAGGGGGGTGGAAAGAACCGAGGCAAGATTTACCAGATCTCCGGAGGCCACTCCTTTACGCTGAATGCCAGCCATGAATCCCAGGTCCATATCTCCAGCTTGTACGCCATTCATTACAGCCCTGCCTCCAGCGACTTGAACAATGTTGAATTCGACGCCTTGGGCTTCACCAAGCAGGAATGCTAGGTCAGAAAGCTTGGGTGACATGGTACCAAATCGCAAGTTACCGTTTTGGGCCTCAGCAAGCATATCCTCAAAAGAATTCCAACCTTTATCCGCTTTGGCAACGACACCCATTTGGAAACCTGCTGTAGTTGTAAGCCCGGTGAAACCTGAGGGAACGATACCAGAACCCTTGGATGCAGCAGCGTTATACCCCAGTGACTCAGTTACAACCATTGCGATTGCTGTACCATCTGCAGGCATATCCTTCAGGGCTACAAGTGCGTTCACACCACCTTTTCCGGTTACCTGTTCTGGAATCACCTCCCAGCCTGTTGCCTTTTGAATATCATCTGCAATCAGGCGTGCTTGGGTATCAGCTCCCCCACCAGCTGCAAAGGCGATAATCATCTTGATTGGCCCTGAAGGTTTCCACCCATGCCCATCTGCATGGGCAACAGAAATTAATGCAACTGAAAAAGTTGCTAAGAGCGCAGCTTTCAATATTTTCTTCATGTATTTTACTCCCTATAGTTTCGTTCACAAAAACAAACCAACAATTACCTGACCAATTAGGTTTTGGAAATCAACTGATCGGTGAGTCAAGTGATAATTTCAGTATCATTTACCATTTCTGCCAACAATTAAAACCCGATTAGATATTTCATCTTCAAGGAAAATCGATTTTTGACTTCTTTTGATTGCTTAAAAGCAATCTTTTTCAGCATAATTGACCATAATGAAATCGCGGTACAATAATTGCGTACATGCTTCGCTCCTCCCGGGCAAGTAAGCAGAAACCCCAGCCATTTTCCCATTCCACTAGGCCAGTTACCTGATAAAGATTCAAAGGATTCAGTAGCAGGATGCTCAGAATCATCTGGCCGTCAAGCCAGCCTTGGGGAAAGCAGGTATTTACCTGAAAGCTGTTGAATGATCTTGGTGCAGTACAGAATCTTCAGGAAGGGGATGACATCGGTATGGAACGTAATGTCCTGCTTGGAGATAAATTTTGATCTTGACCGGAAAGGATTATATTTTTATCATTTTGTACGCCCGTTAGGTTGGTTGAATGTTTTTCTGATGAAAGCTCAAAATGCCTTCGTCACAAGGATCTAGCGGTTTTTTTATTTTGATTGCTGATCAGGGAGAACTGTAGTTCAATGAAAAATCATTCGAAAAGCTGCTTTTGACCGAAGTGCTTTCTGATGACTAGAAAATTATTTTGCGATATGTACAAAATTGTAGCCACGTCAAAAATCAGGGACATCGAATGAGTACTTCAAATCTCCTTGTGATAATGTCTGATGAACATCAGGCACGTGCCTTGGGTTGTGCGGGTCACAGTTTTGTAAAGACTCCTAACCTTGATGCACTAGCCGCAAGTGGAACTAGGTTCTCCAATGCTTATACACCAAGCCCAATCTGCGTACCTGCTCGGGCGAGTTTTGCCACTGGATTATACCCTCATCAAACGCGCCTGTGGGACAATGCCATGCCGTATGATGGCTCGATAAAAGGCTGGGGTCATGCGCTTCAATACAAAGGTGTTACGGTCGAAAGCATTGGTAAGTTACACTACCGTGCTGAGGAAGATCCAGCCGGTTTCGACATCGAGCATATTCCCATGATGGTTGCGAACGGTGTTGGCATGGTCTGGGCAAGTATTCGCAAGGAAGATGAACGTATCATGGGGCCGAAGCGGATGCTTGGAGATTACATTGGTCCGGGCAATAGCAAATACACCGACTATGATGAGGCAGTTGTTGAGCGAACCAAAGACTGGATCAAGGATCACGCAAATGATGATCAACCTTGGTGCCTCTTTGTAGGGCTCGTTGCGCCGCATTTCCCATTGGTGGTACCTCAGGAGTATTTTGACCTTTATCCACCCGAGATTATGCCATCAGTCAAATTGCACCCAAATGATGGCCACAAGCGTCACCCATGGATCGAAAAACAAAATGCTTTCATGGACAGCGAAAACCGGTTTGCTGGCCAGTCTGAACGATTAGCCGCAATGTCAGCTTACTTTGGGCTATGCACATGGCTAGACCACAATGTCGGTCAGATATTGGAAGCACTAGATCAGGCAGATCTGACTAAAGCAACTACTGTGGTTTATACCTCTGATCATGGCGACAATGTGGGGGCACGAGGCCTTTGGGGGAAATCCAACATGTATCAGGAAAGCGTTGCCATTCCGATGATTTTGGCAGGTCCGGGTATACCAATCGGGGTCTGTGAAACGTCGGTGAGCTTACTGGATCTTTCAGTAACAATCGCTAATCATTTTGAAACTGACATCCAGTCGGCGGAAGGTATGACCGATCTCGCCTCAATCCTGGAACAACCAGAAGACAAGGGACGTGTGGTCTTTTCTGAATATCATGCGGCAGGTGCGGTTTCAGGTGCATTCATGGTGTGTAAAGGTCAATGGAAGTTGATTCACTATATCGGCTTTGAAGATGAACTTTTTGATCTGGAAAATGACCCAGAAGAGCTTGTGAATTGTGCAACTGCTCCTGAATGCGCTGCAATCTTGCAAGATTTGCATGCCGAATTGCGCAAGATTTGCGATCCTGTAGCAACAGACACCCTTGCTTTCACAGACCAAGCCGCACTGATCGAAAGTTACGGTGGTCGTGAGGCTGCGTTACAGCTTGGGGCTCCAGGAGCTACGCCCCCGCCGGTAACAATAAGATGAAGCTGACAATTCTTGGCTCCGGCTCACCCGAAGCGTATGCGCGGCGTGCTTCAAGCGGTTATTTGATTGAAGTTGGGTCTGATCGTATCCTCTTTGATTGCGGTGGTGGTGTGTTTGACAACCTGTTACGCTCTCAACGACTTCCATCCATTATCACGCATATTGTCTTTTCGCACCTCCATTCCGATCATATGATGGATTATGCACGTCTAGTGCATGCCTCTTGGGATGAAGGTGGCAAGCCGATCAAAGTCTTTGGCCCACCCCCTATGAAAATTATTTCCCAAGGTTATTTTGGATCTGATGGCGTTTTGGCCCATGACTTGCGTGCGCGCACCGAACTGCCCCAAAGCCAAGAGGTTTGGCGATCCCGCGGCGGAGTTGTGCCCCGCCCCTGGCCAGCTCCCGAAGTTAAGGAAATCATGCCTGGTGACACCATCGAAGGTAATGGATGGCGTATCCAATCCTGTACTGCCCCGCACGCACAGCCATTTCTTGAATGTATGGCCTTCGCACTGACCCATCGGGGCAAAAAATTCGTTTACTCGGGTGATGCGGGCCTCTGTCCAGAGATTGAAACACTTGCCAAAAATGCCAACCTATTATTGCACTGGTGCTACCGCCTTGATGGCGAAGTGGTGTCACCCGGAATGGCCTCGGCAGCACCGACCCCTATGGAGATTGGTGAGATGGCAAAACGTGCTGGCGTTCGTTCACTGATTCTTACGCATTTTCGCAAGCATATGGATGATCCTGAGCACCATGACAAATCTATAAAGAAAGCCTCGGAAGCTTTCGGCAAGACCATTACAATCGCTGAGGACCTTCAACAGATTGAGATTTGAAGTGAGGTAGAAATCCACTGGATAGTCCTGTTCAGAGATACACCAGAAATGATCGTAAAATGCGAAAAGCTATTGATCGAACACCTTACTTACCTGACTGCTCAGATCGGGATTTTTGTCAAGGAACGACTCGCTCCCGAATAAGGTACGGATCCAATGCTTGAATCTGGCCATCAATCCTACAAGAATTTTGTGACAAGAAATCGGTTATCCATGGATTGAAACTCATGACAGACCTAGCATCTTCAATATCTTCAAGGCACTATCAAGTTTGATGTTTGTCATTCCTTGTTCAAATCTGTTGAGTGTGGGCTTGCTCACTTCTGCAAGGATGGCAAGTTGTTCTTGAGTCAATTTCTGTTCCTTGCGACGTTTTACTGCTTCTTGTACAAAGCTTTGCCAATTAAGCTGAATGTTCCGTTCCATCTCTTATCCATCAATTTGATCAATTTATCTTTTAATTTCTTTGACCCAAAAGGGGCCTCGTTAATCGTATCCTTTGTTACCTCTCTATTTTTGGCCAACTCCATTACAGCCATATTGATTACAGCTGGTGATAATCCAAACTCTTTGCCAAGCAATACAAGATGACGACTCTTGAGGTCACCAATTGGATGGTCTTTGGAACTTGCGATCGTTAGCGCCAGAGTTTTATAATCGTAAAGCGAAGCAGCAATCTGGTCATAGCTAGGTGTCAATCGTAAGCCATCTTTGGAATGAAACATTGCAAAGTTCTTAAGGTGCATATCGGTATTCCCCATGAGCAAACCAGCTAAAATTCGACGATAGAGAATGTAGACTTGCGTTGGCAAGCACCCATTCGTCTCCAGAAGGAATTTTGCCATGTCCTTATACGCACCATCATACTTGGTTTGAGATGGTCTGTTGAGCAGTTGGTTATATTCCTCAAAATGCAATCTACCCTCAGAATTGCGATCAAATCTCTTGATTAGAAGTGCCGGTTCGTCCAATCCCACGACCTCGTCAATGGTTAATTGCACAATCTCATCTTTTGGTAGCAATGCCTTAACCGCTACCGTGGTTAAGTATTCATTTTCAATTAAATCGGAATGTGTTGGTGTTGGAAATTTGGCTATATGAGTGCTTAACTCATCCATACGAGTGGGTCTATATATTCCATTTTCCTCGATAACAGCAAGCTTTGGCTGCACTCCAGATAAAGATGCCCGATTGGTTAAAACCGCCAATTCCTTCGGATTACTCATATCAAGCATCGAATTGCTCAGATCAGACGGTTTCGGATCATAAATTGAAACTGCCCCAGCACAATCAAACCCGAATGCCAAGAGCAATTCGAGGCGCGAAATTATTCGCCGACCAAGCAAACGACTTTGTAATTGTTCCAACCAGCCTTCGGAAACCAGATTGTCAAAAAAAGGATGCAAGCCGTAATTACTGATATACGGTTTAGAGCGTACAGGCAAAGTATGAGCAATTGCTGGGTAACCACCTTCAATATAACTCGCATCATAATTGAACGAGATGCTATCACCTGGTTCTTCGCGGATAAAACCCACAAAGAGATCATGATAATAGACCTTGCCCCATAATAAGCTAGCCATAGATAAATTATCCCCCTAACGCACTTAAATTAGAAATGAAAGTAAAATATACTTTACTAATTTTAAATTCAATGAACAATAAGTTAATTAATTTTAACAATAATTTAGTCAAATGTAAGTTCAGTACAATATATGTGATGTTTAGATCTATACTCCACACTTTATCAAACACAGTGAATTAAAACCCACCCCCATCTGTAGGATTAACAAAATTGGCCGAACGCAATCCTTATTGGGTTAGATATCTCAAAGTAATTATCGGAAGATAGATATCTCGAACAATGGAATGAAGTTTCAGATATGCCATTTGATCAATTTCATCTTTTTGAACTTACGGCTAAACGGAGATAACAACAGTTATACCTTGCGATCAACATTTGTTTCGACTTAAGTGGGGTGTATTGTAAGAAATGGCTGGGGTGGTAGGATTCGAACCTACGAATCACGGGATCAAAACCCGGTGCCTTACCGCTTGGCTACACCCCAATAATATTGGTTGATCAAGAATAACAACCACCGATGAGTTATATTCACTTGCTTTAATCTTCAAGCCATCAAATAAAACTCTTTGAAATTTTATTCACCAATGAAATCAAAGTGATTTCAATACAGATTAAGGTGAATCTGTTTTCAGTTTAAACAATGAAACTCAAAAATTTATCCAAGTGTCTGATCAAAATCACCTATGGATGGTTCAGATTTAAGAATGTCGTTTACAAATCCAAAGATATTCTTCAATTCCTCAAAACTGCTGGTACTTTCACAAACGACAACCAGATTTGGGGTGTTGGAAGAAGCACGAACCAGAAACCAGGAATTGTTTTCCAGAACAACCCTGGCACCGTTTAAGGTCATGATTTTGACAATTTTTTTGCCATCTACAAGACCGTCTTCTGAATGAAAGTTGTTCAATTTTGTGGTTATTCTGTCCACCACCTCATATTTTATCGAGTCATCGCAATAGGGTGACATCGTTGGTGAACTCCAGGTTTGGGGTAGTTCGCCATAAAGATCGGAAAGATTGCTTTTGGGGTTATCTCCCAACAACTTGCATACTTGTAATGCAGCCTGAAGAGAACAATCAAAGCCCAACCCGACGGGTGGAGAAAAATAGAAATGACCCGACTTTTCAATACCAAGGACTGCTCCCACCTCATGGACCTGTCGCTTCATATAACTATGGCCAGTCTTTCCATATTCAGTTTGTGCACCATTCAAGGCCAAGACGGGATCGGTGGAAAATAAACCAGTAGACTTGATATCCGCCACAAATTTTGCCCCTGGAATTTTTGATGACAGGTTTCTTGCCATCAGCAATCCGAGTTTGTCCGAATAAATCACTTCGGCATTATTGTCCACAACACCCAATCGGTCACCATCGCCATCAAACCCGAAAGCTAAATCAGCATTGGTTTCCCGGATTTTTCTTTTCATATCATTGAGCATGACCAAGGATTCCGGATTGGGATTGTAATTGGGAAAACTGGAATTTGGTTCGGTGTGTAATGGTATGGTTTCCATGCGAAGTTTTTTCAGAAGATTTATGGCGAAGTTGGAAGCTGTACCATTTCCGGTGGCACAAATGACTTTCAATTTCCTTCCAATCCTTAGCTCTTTTGTCAAATAATAGATGTAATCATTCGCAATTTTTGAATAGGTTTTGTACTGACCGCCATCCTTCGATTGAGTTCCACCAGAGTAAACAATGTCCTTGAGTTCATTTATATCTTCTGTTGAAAGTGTAAATGGATGTTCCATTCCAACCTTGATTCCGGTCCAGCCATTGGGATTGTGTGACGCAGTTACCATGCAAACATTGGGTATCCCCAATTGTACACGGGCATAATAGGCCATGGGCGAAATAACCGTCCCGATATCCACAACCCTCATGCCGGAGCTGATCAAACCGATCATTAGGGCATTTTTCACCGCTGGTGAGTAGGAACGAAAATCACATCCAACAATTATATCATTGGGCTTGCCCAATTTGTTGATGTAGGTTCCTATTCCCTTTCCAACTTCAGTCAAACCCAAATGGTTTATTTCTTCTGGGAACCTCCAACGGCAATCATATTCACGAAAGCCAGTCGGTGAGATCCAGATATCTTCGTTGTAACTCCAACTTTCAGGTGAGGGAGGTTGGTTCAATACCATTACAGGCCATCAAATTTCAACAGGATGCAGTTTGGCAACTCTATCCAACTCCATAAGGGTGCTCAGTATGCCTTCCAAATCATTGAGCTTGATCATGTTCGGCCCATCACTTGGTGCGGAATCCGGATTATCGTGTGTTTCAAGAAAAACTCCTGCAACACCTACAGCAACGCTGGCTCTGGCAATAATAGGGGCAAATTCCCTTTGTCCACCGGAACTCTCATGCATACCTCCAGGTATCTGTACGGAATGGGTTGCATCAATAATTACCGGATATGTTGTCTTGGCCAAAATAGGTAAACTTCTCATGTCAGTCACCAAATTGTTGTAACCAAATGAAGTGCCTCTTTCACAGACCAGAATATTTTGGTTACCCGTACTGGTAATTTTCCCAATGGCGTTTTGAATATCCCATGGAGCCAAAAATTGCCCCTTTTTCAAATTGATTGGTTTGTTTGTTTTCCCGGCGGCAAGTAACAAATCAGTTTGACGACAAAGAAAGGCAGGAATTTGCAGAATATCCACATACTTGGCAACTTCTGTACATTGTCCGGGCTCGTGGATATCTGTCAGAACAGGGCATCCGATTTCCTCTTTGACGGCTGACAGAATTTCCAGCCCAGAATCCATACCGATTCCACGTTTGCCCGAGATGGACGTCCGATTGGCCTTGTCAAAGGAGGATTTGAATATGAATTCCAAACCCAAAGACCTGCAGATCTTGTTGATTTGCCCGGCAATTTCCAGAGAGTGATCTCTGCTCTCTATTTGGCAGGGGCCGGCTATGAGAATGAATGGCAACCTGTTGGATACATTCAGGTTACCGACTTGAACAGTTTTCATTTGAAAGAATCACTCAATTTGGGACAACTCACGAAACAATTTCCCGCTTCTTGATCTTGAATACCTTACCGACCAAAATGGCAATTGCAGCACCCCCCAGACTCAATAATGCTCCCATTTTGGCTGCATCTTGAACAGGTCCGCTATCAAAGGCAACCGAAGCCACGAACAAGGATACCGTGAAGCCTATGCCGGCAATGAAACCAATAACAAGAATATCAATCAGATTCATGCCATCTGGCATTCCAAATTTGAATGGTCCAGCACCTAACCATCCGAATAATAGGATTCCTATGGGCTTACCGACCAGTAATCCGGTAAGAACCAGGTAAGTGGGTGTCCCGATGGATGAAAACTCTACACCAGCATTGGCGAAGCCAAAAAAGAACAAAATGATTTCGACCGGAATTTTGAGCTTATGCTCGATTTTGTTGAGGATATCAGTAAGGTGTTTTTCCTCATCGGCAAAAATCCCAAAAGTTGTATCGGCATGCGGTATCGCGGGAATAACTGGAAGTAAACCCAGAGCCGGATGAAGACCCGATTCCTGAAAACCATACCAGGATAATGCCCCGGCTACCGCATAAGGCCAGAAAGAAAGACGCTTGATGACCAGGTTGGGGAAATAATTTTCACCATAATCCTTTTCCAGATATCTCGGCAACCAATTAAATACCACGTAGGTACCTATTGCGGCAAAAAGTGAAAGCAATAACCACTCTGGAGCCAATTCACCTGAAGGATAAAATACAGCCAAGATCAAAAGTCCACACGCATCGTCAGCTATTGCCAACAAGAGCAGAAATCTTACAGCCGGGTGTCCAGCTCCAAAAATCACTCTACCAACCAGATAGGAAAAGGCGATATCTGTTGCTGTTGGAATAGCCCAACCATTGGCAACCGCTGAATATGTTTCAGAACCCATAACGTAGGCAATGCCAAGATAGACAACAATCGGACCTATCATTCCACCGGCGGTTGCAAAGAGAGGTGTCAAGGATTTTTTACCCCTGAGAGAGCCGTTTTTTAGGGCAATAGCTTCCCAAACCTCCTTACCTGCAACGGCAAAGAAAAATGCCATCAAAATGTCATTGATGATAAAATGGATAGTCAGTTTCCTGTATTCTGCACCTTCGGGAATATACCCGATAAAGCTCTTCTTGAGGAGAACGAAGTCAACCAATTCGTGATAGGAGTGTGGTGAAGTATTGGCCCATATAAGGGCAATCAGTGCGCCTGATATCAATAATACAGAATATTGTGATACAAAATTCCAAACTTTCATTTATTCACCTTTTGACCTATTACGTTTTCAAACCTTACTCATGATTAGAGTGGAATAATTGTTGCATTAAGAAAATCATTTGGGTTCGGTAAAATATCTGCAGGAATATCAATTCATTTCCTGATAAAAACACCTTGTAACCTTAAATTAAATCCAATACCAAAGAATTTCACGTAATTGCTAATCTAGATTTTTAAGTTAATTAGTCAAAATTCAGAGCAATAATAATTTCCAGGTAGCCTCAATTGCGCATAACGATAACCAAGGAATTCAAGGATGCCCTTGAATTACTGAAACATGGCAGGGAACACCTTTTCATTACCGGGAAGGCGGGTACGGGAAAATCTACCCTCTTGAAATTATATCAGGAAACAATTCCTGACAATTCAGTCATACTCGCTCCCACTGGCATTGCTGCTCTGAATGTGGGTGGACAAACCATTCATAGATTTTTCAAGTTCAGGCCGGGAACGACGCCCGAAAATGTAACGAAAACCTTTTTGCAAGGCAGTACAAGAAGAATTATACGCAACCTTGATGCCATAATCATTGACGAAGTGTCCATGCTACGTGCCGATTTGCTGGATTGCGTGGATAAAATCCTCAGAAAATATGGTTGGGAAAGAAACAAGCCTTTTGGTGGCATCAGGATGATATTTTTTGGTGACCTTTATCAACTACCACCAGTGGTGCCTAGAAATGAGAGAAACATTTTTCAGAAGGGGAGTCTTTATGAAACGGAATTTTTCTTTGATGCCCATGTGATGAAAGAGGTCCCTTTTTTGCGGATTGAATTGACCAAAGTATTCAGACAAAAGGATGAGGACTTTATAGATTTTTTGAACCGAATTAGGGAAAACAGCATCACAAGTGAAGACCTTGAATGGTTCAATCAGCAAAACATGGCAAGATTTCAAGAGGGTAAAGGAACCGGAACCAAGGATTATTTTGTTATTCTCACGAGTACCAATCGTCAAGCTGATGAAATCAATCTTAGACATTTGGATAAGCTGGGGCAATTGAATCCAATATATAAAAACAGTGCTGAAATTACTGGAAAAATCAGCAGGGAAATGTATTCCGCACCCGAGGAGCTCATTTTTTGTCGTGGATGCCAGGTAATGATGTTGACCAATGATGGAAACAGCCGGTTTGTTAATGGCACCTTGGGAATAATCCAGGATTACGATAGGGTTAAAGGGCAGGTGGAAATCAAATTACGCAATGGTCAAGTCATCAGTGTTGGAAAGCATAAGTGGGAAGTCAATTCATACGGGCTTCATGAAGGCAAAATCGTTTCTGTTCCTGAAGGATCGTTTACGCAATTTCCATTCAGATTGTGTTGGGCCATAACCATTCACAAAAGCCAGGGTAACACCTTCGAGAACCTTGGTCTGATGCTTGGAAGGGCATTTGCACCGGGTCAAACCTATGTAGCCCTATCAAGGTGCACGACACTTGAAGGTATAAAATTATTCACTGAAATTCAGATGAGCGATATAATGACAGATCCCAGAATCGTGCAGTACTTTAATAAGGAGAACATTGATTTCGAAATCTAATAGCCCCTTTCGAAATCAACAACATTCTTCATCGGTTCACCCTTGAGATTTCTTGTAATATTCCTGGCGATTGAAATCGAGGCGGTTTGAGGTCGGGTTTCCGACGAAATATGAGGCCAGATGGAAACTTTATCATGTAGCCAGAATGGGTGATTGACTGGCAGTGGTTCGGTCTTGAATACATCTAGGGTGGCATGAGATACCTGTCCATTGTCAAGGGCCTGAAGGAGATCCTCTTCATTGATCAATCCACCTCGACCGGAATTGATCAATACTGCACCCTGCTTGATGAATTTCAGTGTGTCACAATTGATCAAATCTGTAGTTTCTCTAGTTAGGGGTAAAATCATAGCAATGATATCAGATGCCCCAAGGACGTGATGAAGACCATCCTTGCCGTGAAAGGTCTGTACATCAGGTATCACCCTGTTTGTCCTGCTCCAGCCTATCACTTGAAAATTCAATGCTTTTACAGCCTTCAAACAGGCCAGACCCAAAACACCAAGCCCAAGGAATCCAACAACCCTTGATCGCGCTAGGGGAGGGCTGGTTTCCTTCAGCCAGACACCTGACCTGTTATTAATGTGGATATCCATTCCCAGATGATGTCTGAGAACCTGGCCGGCTACCCATTCTCTCATACCTTCCACCATTCCGGGATCATTCATTCGAACCAAAGGACAGGCAATTGTCTTATTGTTAATGATATCTTCAACACCTGCCCATAGGGTCATGATGGCTCTTAAATTGGCAAAGGGAGTAAAATCGTTCACCTGCCCATCCGGTGAATGAAGAAGATAATCAATTTCTTCCGGATTATCTGTATTCGTGACCAAATCAAAATCCAGATCATGCTCTGCAAGGGTTTGATTTAGAATAGGAATCCATTCCTGATGATGTCTGTCAGCTGCTGAAAACAAGATTTTGATTGTCATGCTATTTGTCCTTATTTCCGTGAATAATCGCACTTTGAATGAAGCCAAAGGAAATCATGAGGCTGAGGAGGGCAGAACCACCGTAGGATATCAAGGGTAATGGTATCCCCACAACAGGGAAAAGCCCGGTTACCATCGCCAGATTAACGGTAAAGTATAAAAAGAATGTACCAGCCAGGCCTATGATCAGAAGGGAAGAAAATCGATCTTGTACCTTGAGTGCCTCATAGAGGCATACAAGAACGATGCCGAAGAAAAGGATGAGGATAATCAGACTCCAGAAAAGACCGAACTCTTCGGCAAGTACAGGAAAAATGAAATCCGTATGCTTTTCTGGAAAAAAATCCAATTGGGTTTGGGTACCATTCAAAAACCCTTTTCCAGTCAACCCTCCCGACCCAATTGCAATTTTGGATTGGATGATTTGATAACCACTTCCTAAGGGATCTGAATCCGGATTGAGAAAAGTATCAATTCTCCTGTACTGGTAGTCCTGCAAAAGTTGCCATGAGGTTCCACGACTGATCAATACTGATACAACCGCCCCAATAAACATGAAAATTACACCAATGAAGTAGAATAGACTGACACCGCTGACGAAC
>CAZHIL010000180.1:0-8930 GCA_964532985.1 uncultured Albidovulum sp.
TGATTGGTGACAGGCATGTTTTTGAATTGGGACAAGTACAGGCTGATAAAGACTATGATCTTTATCCGGTTGATGCATGGAAGGATGATTGGATAAATGTACCTTCCTTTGCCCATTTTGAAAACACTACCATAAATCCGGAGGAAATAGTCATAGGTGAGGTTACACTTGCTTCGGGAACTTCAGCCATGGCTAATTTGAATTTAGGACTGGATTTGTTGAAGCAGGGAATTATCGAGGCCCTTGTTTTTGCTCCCTTCAACAAGGAGGCCCTCAAACTGGGTGGATTGAGGTTCCAGGACGAACTTCACCACATGAAGGATTATCTGAATTATGAAGGTTACATTACAGAGCTCAATACGCTGGATGGATTCTGGACCAGCAGGGTAACCAGCCATATAGCCCTGAAAGAAGTATCGGGTGCCATAAGTGAAACAAGAATAATCAACTCGATAGATCTCATCAACAGAACCCTGAAGCGATCTGGTGTAAAGCGACCCCGCATAGCAGTTGCCGCCTTGAATCCACATGCCGGTGATGGAGGTAATTTTGGAACCGAAGAAATCGATGTCATTGCACCTTCGGTAAAAAAAGCTGCCTTGAAACAAATTGCAGTGGATGGTCCTTGGCCTTCGGATACGGTTTTTCTGAAATATAAAAACAACGAAGTTGATGCGATCGTAACCATGTATCACGATCAGGGACAGATAGCTCTCAAGCTAATGGGTTTTGATAGAGGTGTTACGGTTTTGGGAGGTATTCCGTACCCCATAACGACAGCAGCCCATGGTACGGCCTTTGATATAGCCGGTTTGGGTATTGCCGACATTGGTGCATTTCGCAATGCATTCGAACTTGCCGGTACAATGGTCATGAATTGGGAACAGGCCAATGGCTAAAGTTCGAAAAATTGGATTCTTGGGTGCAGGGCTGATGGGTTTTGGCATGGCCAAATGCCTGCTTGAAAGCGGCATTGAAGTTAAGGTCCTACAACACAGAAATCCTGAACCAATCATGAAGTTAAAAAATATGGGAGCAAGTTTGGCCACAAGACCCAAGGATGTACTCCGGGATACAGATGGCTTGGTTTCATGTCTTCCGAACGCTGAAATCGTTGACAAGGTCGCAGAGGTTCTGGTTCCCGAATTCAAGTCTGGAATGTTCTGGATAGACACCACGACATCTAAGCCTGAAACGAGCAAGGGAATTGCCGACCGCTTAAGGGAAAATGGAGCAATATTTGCAGATGCACCTGTAACCGGAGGCCCAGTCCAGGCTGCTGAAGGCCAGTTGGCTTCGCTCGTTGGCTGTCATCGGGATGATTACCAGTTGGTAGAATCAATAATTAGTGGTTACTCCAAGGTCATGTGCCATTTCGGTGAGGTGGGTTCAGGCAACATTGCAAAACTATTGAACAACCTTGTATCCCAGGGAATGACCATTCTGCTGGCTGACGCCTTTTTGTGTGCGGAACAAAAGGGTGTTGATCGACAGGCATTATATGATGTCATGAGTGCGGGTGCTGTTCGATCAGGTACGCTGGAAAAAATGGTAAAACCGTATCTTTCCGGAAATTATGATGGCAGTAGATTTACCATTGAAAACTCACTCAAGGACCTGCGTTACGTCGCCGAGATAATGAATGAAAAGTTACCGGGACATGCAGGTTTGTCCGAATATCTTGCCAACAGGCAGGCAAGACAGGTAGAAATGGGACGTGGTAAAAGTTTTGTCAGCAATTTGTTGATGCAGGAATATATCTTGCGAAGTTAATACGAGTTAGAGTTGCAAATTGATAATATTGTCAGTTGCCAATCAAACAATCGGCCAGTCCTTCTGCCTTTATCGCTTCAATTTTCTCAACAATCCATTCGGCCCTCAGTTTCAATTCAGGAGGCAAATCGAAAGGATCAACACCATTTGGTGCTGCAAGCATGACGGTCAATAATGTGCTCTCTTCCGGTGTTAGAGTTTCAATATTTTTCTCCAGAATAGATTGGGATGCTGCAGCCACTCCAAAAACTGAGGTACTGGTTTTTACAAAATTTAGATAGAGCTCCAGAATTCTTTTTTTGGACCAGAAGATTTCAACCAAAAGGCTAAGAGGAGTTTCTATTACCCTGCGTAAATTTTGATCTGTGCTCCCCAGAAAAAGGCTTTGAACGGCTTTTTGGGTAAGTGTTGTTGGTTTTTTCCTATCGCGGTCACGGGAGGAGTTAAGGTCAAAACCCCAGTGCACGCAGAAAAATTCGTCTTCTGTTACCAAATGGGACAGTATCAACGCCTCAGGTAATTCTTCATAATCGACCCACGCATGATTGATATTGCCATGACTAATGAACGATTTGGCCATTTGAATGGAAAAGGGTGGGGTTATCAGGCTGAGGGAAAATAGTATCAAAACCAGGACTACTGGTATTATTATTACTATTTTGAGCAATAACCTGACGATTTTCTTCCAGAAACCGGGTTTTTCATCATGAGGTCTTTTTTTTAAAATCTTCAAGATCGTTATACCTGTAAATGAAATTCTGATTAATGATTTTTATCGTGATTTATCAATAACACGACCTCTCAAATTGTATCGGGAAAATAGAATTTACCAGCATCCCGATTCGTTCGTTACTCCGGTCTGTTAACTGCTCCCCAACTCAACCTTATCCACAATTATCCTTATTGCCTTTTTTGCGTATCAGTTACTAATTCTAGTGAATAAAAAATATAAGTAAAGATAACGGAAATTGGATGAGTGTCCGTATAACTAATTAATTGTTGATATTGGCAAGAAGTTGTTACTGAGGAAATTAACATGATTAGGTTAGGTTTTAGGGCAATGGCTGTAACGATCACAGGTATTTTGACCATATGCCTGTATGGATATTCTGCCCAGGCCGATGATGATAAAAAGGGTAATTTCGGCAAATCAAAGTGGGGCAAGGGTTATCAGATCACTTTCACAGAATTGGATATTGATAATGATGGCATGATTACCGCCGAGGATATTGAGGTCTACCATAAAGAACGATTCAAAAGCATTGACTTGAATGGGGATGGCTTGATTTCCGAAGAGGAATGGTCATCAAAGCTTGGTCATCAAATTTCAGAAAGACGGAAATCACGTATAAGCAGAATGTTTGACAAGATCGATGATAATGATGACGGAATGATCAGCCCGGATAAAATGCCTGCCAAGAGGATGGATTTTGACAGGATGTTGAAAAAGCTGGACAGAGATGGTGATGGTGCCATCTCGGAAGCTGAATTCAATGAAGCCAGATCCATGGATAAAAAAGGGAATTGGAAATCTGAAAAGCGTGGTAACAAAAAATACAAAGGTGAATGATCTTCAAATTATCTGGTCCCGAGATTGGGACCAGATATATTTATTTGCCCGTCAGAGGATAATTGTTTTGAATATTTTGGGATAGAGATTTCCTTTGAATGAGGATGATGAATTAGTAAGGAGGTTCGTTCAGGGTGAATCTGTGGCAGCCAGAATATTGATTGAGAAATATTCACCTCAGCTCTATAGGATGGCCTGTAGAAGTTTGGGAAATACAAGTGATGCAGAAGAAATTGTCCAGGAAACAATGATAAGATTGTGGCGATTTGCACCCAAATGGAAACCTGGCAAAGCCAGAATTTCAACATGGTTATGGCGGGTTGCATCAAATTTGTGCATAGATAGGATTAGAGAAAGGGAAAGATTCATTGACAAGGCAACTGAAGAAGTGGATGCGTCGGAGAGTCAGTTTGCAAGTCTCATACATCAAGATCGGGTCAGGGCAATCCAGCTTGCCTTAGGACAATTGCCTGCAAGGCAAAATCAGGTCATCGTACTAAAGTATTTTGAAGGGCATGGGAACAAGGAAGTTGCTCAAATTATGTCAACCAGTGTAGAAAGTATTGAGGGGCTTTATTCCAGAGGCATGAAAAAAATGCGGGAAATTCTGATGGATCAACATTCCACGCTGGGTTGGAAAGAGTAAGTTCGATGGAACCTCAAGATAAAGTTGAAATGGAAAAATTTCTGGATGCGGCCAAAATCCAGGAGTTTACCCTCCGGAAGGATTTTGAAGAGGCTCTATTTCAAGATGCACTTGAGGTCCAGGCAGGTTTCACCAAGGATTATTGGGTACATGCCACCAAAGTTCCCCTGATCCAGCGATTGTTGCAGTTTGGACGTAAAGTTTCCCCGATTGGAACCGGCATTGTCCTAGCATCTATGGTGATTGGAGCAATACTCGGGTACTATGCTGCTGATGAATTGGAAGTCATGACCCTTAGTACCTTGGGTATGTATCCTGATCCCAACGGCTTCGAAATTTATGGTAATCTTGAGGAATTGCTCCAACTTGACGTAGGTTAGTTTGATCCATACCGGGAGAGATACTTCTTTCTACCAAACACCAAGGCAGCAAACCATGCTGAAACAGTTTATTCATGGCCTATATCTTTAAGTTTTATCCTTTCGCATTTAATCCCAGAACAACCAATCAAATCCACCAATACAGTCGATAAAACTGACTTGTCTCCACTCTGCGAAGCTATGTGGAATGGTAACCGATCATATGTTTGCCAGGCTAACATCCCCACGGAGAATCCTCATCGTGTCGGCGGCTGCCTGATGGGGAATTGCTATTATTTTTTTCAGATTAAGGTTGACTTAATGACAATAGGTATATACATTACCAATAACCAAAACTACAGGAGTGTGAAAAATGAAACTGGATCTCAACATTAATAATGAAAGAAAGTTTGAATATGAAAATTCAATTCGAATGGGACGAAAAAAAGCGTCTTTCAAACCTCGACAAACACAGGATTGACTTCAGGGGTGCAATCAAGATTTTTAAATATCCATTGGTTCACGTTCCTTCGGGTTACAGGGACGAAGAAAGATGGATAACTGTAGGAAAATTAAACGGGTTAATGATAATGGTGGTCTGGACTTGGCGAGGTGTCAGGAAGAGGATCATATCGGCTCGGAGGTTAAGAGAAAATGAACAAAGAAGATATCAGGACAATGACTCTGGAGGAAGCCCTCCGTAACAAGGAGGATGACCAAACTGACTGGGAGGCCCTACACCGTGAGGCCGCCGCCGGTATTGATCCGGAGCCAGACCCGGAAGAGGGCACTATAGATTGGTCCCGCATGCAGGTTGCCATGCCCCGGCCCAAGCAACCCGTATCGGTAAGGCTGGATGCCGATGTCATAGATTATTTCAAGGCCCAGGGCAAGGGTTACCAGACCCGCATGAATGCGGTACTACGAAGCTACATGCTGGCCCATGCCGGGGAAGGTACCCGTTCCTAACTGTGGCATGATGATGGGGCCAAGTTTCAGCAGCAGCAGAAATTTCTGAAGAACTTCAAGAAAAATGCCATCAGGCAACTATGATCCTATGTTCATGATTGGCCAATAGGAGATAGCCAGAATCAAACGCCGAGATGGTTTAAAGCCGGTTATGGCATGTAATATATTGATACAATCGTTTAATTGTCTTTTCCGATAAAAAAATTTAAATTGCAATGTGCAAACAAAGGGAATGGCAATGACCCAATCAACAATAAAACACGACGTTAGTTTTGTCGGAGTGGGTCTTCACTCCGGCAAGAATTCTCGTGTTACGATATTCCCGGCACCTTCCAATTTCGGCATCCAGTTTTATAGAACCGATTGTGAGGGTGAAAATAACTGTATACCCGCCAATTTTAGAAATGTAGTAGATACCGTCAGATGTACAACCTTAGGCAATGCCTTGGGTTTAAAGGTGAAAACAACAGAGCACCTACTTGCTGCTTTCGTTGCTTGTGGAATCAGAAATGCCAGAGTGATGATTTCCGGTGAAGAGATTCCTGCCCTTGACGGCAGTGCCAGGGAATTCGTTTTGAAATTTCTGGAATCGGGTTTGCAAAACCAGGGAGCACCCCAAAAAATTCTTAAGGTTCTTAAGCCGGTCCATTTTGAGGATACAACTTCCGGAGCACATGCATCGCTTTACCCATCGGATACTTTCGAAATGGAATTCACCATCGAATATCCCTTGCCAATCGGTAAGCAAAGCAAGCGAGCTAGTCTGGTTAATGGTTCAGTGGTGAGTTCGCTCAGTTCGTCCCGAACCTTTTGCATGAATGGGGAAATTGAATATCTGTGGTCAAATGGATTAGGACTGGGCGGGAATTACGATAATGTAACCATCGTCGACGAAAAGAGTAACAAATACCTTTATCCAGTCAGGCATGAAGATGAACCCGTCAGACATAAAATGCTTGATGCAGTTGGTGATCTGTCGCTTTCCGGTTATCCAATTCTGGGTCTTTTTGTTGGGTATAAATCAGGACATCATGCCAACATTGAAATTTTACACAAACTGTTCTCTGACAGGGATAATTACGAGATAATCAATGCGCCTGATGCCATTTCATCCAAGTTACCGGGCATGAAGGTCCAACTCTCGGATTTGCCTGAAATCTAAGGCAATTTTCAAGGGGAGGCTTCAATATCACTGCCATAATTGTGATGGATACAGGTAAAAACCTAGCACCTGCGAAAAAAATCCTTAAATTATGAAATAAATATAGTTTCTTGGATGACAATCCGGGCAGAAATGTTAGGATTTCTTCATGGGATTGCATGGTCAGTTCTGTGGATAATAGGTCTGCGAGGGTAAAGGGAAATAAACAGTGCAACTATTTCGACCACTAATTTTGATTATCATCAGTTTTAGCCTTCTGTTCGGATGTGGCAGAAAAGAGGATGATCCGGAAATCGAGGATTTTACTGCTCAGCAAATTTTTGAATCCGCGTCCAATAACGTGAATGACAATCGATTCAGATTGGCTGCTCGTAAATTCGAAGAAATCGAAAGACTCTATCCCTATTCGGATTATTCCCGACAAGCAACATTACAGGCAGCCTATGCCTATAACCTCGCTCGTGAATATGATTTGAGTAGAGATGCGGCTGAAAGGTTTTTATCATTCTATC
Organism: uncultured Albidovulum sp.; assembly: GCA_964532985.1. Classification (GTDB taxonomy): domain Bacteria; phylum Pseudomonadota; class Alphaproteobacteria; order Rhodobacterales; family Rhodobacteraceae; genus MPNP01. The sequence goes on from CAZHIL010000180.1 coordinate 6,992, forward strand.
CAGGTGATCAGGACGCTGGATATGCCCAATATCTCGTTGCAATGAGTTATTATCATCAGTTGGACCTGAAGGGAAGGGACCGAGCCATAGCCAAGAATACTCTTGATGCCCTATTTGAGGTTGTTCAGGAATATGGTGACAGCCAATATGCGCAATCTGCCTATCACCAAATAGATATTGTCGTAGACCGGTTGGCCATCAAGGAAATGGAAGTTGGCAGGTATTACTTGAGCAATCAGCATTATGGCGCAGCCATCAAGCGATTCAGTAAGGTAATCGACAATACCTTCTTGGACGATTTCCAGATTCTGGACGAGGAGGATGATATTTCCTTGGCTGATGAACCCCAAGCCAAATTCAGTGACTTGTATAACAAGGCCACAAGCCATGTCCCGGAAGCCTTGCATCGTCTGGTGGAATCCTATGTTTCCCTAGGGCTAATCACCGAAGCCGAGGAGGCAGCTGCAATCTTGGCTTATAACTTCAATGATACTGATTGGTATAATGATACCTACAATTTGCTCCAAAGGGTTGGTGCCAATATCCCCCCGGAAAAACCTAGGGATGGATTTTTCCGCAAATTCAACAGGATGACCATAAGGGGTGAATGGTTATAGGGTGTCATAATCAGTATTTCCAATGCTAAAGGGTATTTCACTCAGAAAGATCCTTTTTGTAGAGGAATTGGATTTAGAGTTTTCTCCCAACCTCAATATATTGTCTGGTGAAACTGGGGCAGGAAAGTCCTTCATTCTGGATTCATTGGGCTTTGCACTTGGCTTTGAATCACCCAAGAACTTTCCTGTAAGTGACGAGTCTAGTGGCGAAGTAACGGTATGTTTTGAAGTTTCGGAAATGAATCCGATCAGAACCTTTCTGAACAAAAGGGGATACCAATCGGGAACCGAGATATTCATCAGAAGAACTCTTTCTTCAGGCGGCAGGTCTGTTGCATTTATCAACAACAGCAGATGTTCAAGTGACTTCCTTAAGGAAGTTGCTTTGTTTTTGATCAACATCCATGGCCAACATGACACAAGCCAGCTTCTCAGCAAAAGATCTCATAAAGAGCTCCTTGACAAGTTTGGAAACCATGAAAAACTAGTCAATAAGGTACGAGAGTTATGGACCGAATACCAACTGCAAACCAAGTTATGTCAGGAACTTGAGAATCGCATTAAGGTACTAGCCAGGGATCAGGAATTCACCGCTCATTCGTTGCTTGAATTTAGAGATTTTGATCTCAAGGAAAACGAGCATCAAACACTGGAATCGAGAAGAACGGGCATGAAATTTGCTGCCAGAAACAGGGAAGCAATTGAGGTAGTTGCTCAGAATATCGGGTCTGGAGGAATTACCAAAATGGCTATAGAGGCCACCAATGCCCTGAGTAAGGTAAAAGGAGGTTCAGAGGAAGTTTTAAGGAATGTCCAGGATGCCCTGGAACGCATCTTGGTAGAGGTAGAGGATGCAGAAAGAAGTGTGGATGAACTCAAAAGGAACATGGATGTTGATCCTTATGAGCTGGAAAATCTGGAAAACAGATTGTTCGCTATACGTGCTTTGGCCAGGAAGCATAATGTCCAACCTGACGAGTTGTTTGGTTTCTGGAATAGCCTGGAAGATAAAAGTTCTGAACTTGCAATTGAGCAAAATAGGCTCAAGGAATTGGAAAAAGCCCGTAATACCATTTATGGGGAATATCATAAAAGTGCCGAATTATTGACCAAGACACGCAAAAGGGCAGCCCAAAAGCTTGACAAGCAAATCAGTGCCGAGCTACCACCCCTTAAATTAGAAAATGCTGTTTTTCGGACTTCGATTGAAACTGGGCAGGAAGGGTCCACAGGAAAGGATGACATACAGTTTTTGGCATCAACCAATCCAGGGGTACCCATAGGTCCAATAAACAAGATAGCATCCGGGGGAGAATTATCTC